>JASJDI010000116.1 GCA_030065155.1 Xenococcaceae cyanobacterium MO_188.B29 | reverse complement strand
TAGACGTAAAGCATGGTAGCCACAACAGATAAAACAAACACTGGTAAAATAACTCAAATCATCGGTCCCGTAATCGATGCAGAATTTACTAGCGGGAAAATGCCCCGTATTTACAATGCCTTAAGAGTTGAAGGCAAAAATGCAGCAGGACAAGATGTTGCTCTTACTTGTGAAGTGCAGCAGTT
This sequence comes from Xenococcaceae cyanobacterium MO_188.B29, assembly GCA_030065155.1. GTDB lineage: Bacteria > Cyanobacteriota > Cyanobacteriia > Cyanobacteriales > Xenococcaceae > JASJDJ01. The sequence goes on along the minus strand of JASJDI010000116.1, from coordinate 19,101 downwards.
ACTTGGCGATAACCAAGTCCGTGCCGTTGCTATGAGTGGTACTGATGGCTTAGTGCGCGGAATGGAAATTGTTGATACTGGCGCACCAATTAGTGTTCCTGTCGGTAAAGCTACTCTGGGTAGAATTTTTAATGTATTGGGTGAACCTGTTGATAACAAAGGTCCTGTTAATACAGAAGAAAAGTCCCCCATTCACAGACCTGCTCCCAAATTAACCGAATTAGAAACCAAGCCTAAAGTATTTGAAACGGGTGTTAAAGTTGTTGACTTGTTAACTCCCTATCGTCAAGGCGGAAAGATCGGTCTATTTGGTGGTGCTGGTGTGGGCAAAACCGTAATTATGATGGAATTGATCAATAACATTGCCATTCAACACGGTGGTGTGTCTGTATTCGGCGGTGTGGGCGAGCGTACCCGTGAAGGTAATGACCTTTACAACGAAATGATTGAATCTAAAGTGATTGATTCTGAAAATCCTGAAAACTCGAAAATCGCTTTGGTTTACGGTCAAATGAATGAACCACCAGGAGCAAGAATGCGGGTGGGACTATCTGCTTTGACCATGGCTGAGTACTTCCGCGATGTTAACAAGCAAGACGTACTTCTGTTTATTGACAACATCTTCCGCTTCGTCCAAGCTGGTTCTGAAGTATCTGCTCTTTTAGGTCGGATGCCTTCGGCAGTAGGATATCAGCCTACTCTAGGTACAGATGTGGGTGACTTGCAAGAGCGTATTACCTCTACTAAAGAAGGTTCTATTACTTCTATTCAAGCAGTTTATGTACCTGCCGATGACTTGACTGACCCTGCTCCTGCAACTACTTTTGCCCACTTAGATGGAACTACAGTATTATCTAGAGCCTTGGCTTCTAAAGGTATTTATCCTGCTGTAGACCCATTAGATTCTACTAGCACTATGTTACAGCCTAGTATTGTAGGGGAAGAGCATTATAATACTGCTCGCGCTGTGCAGTCCACTTTACAACGTTATAAAGAACTACAAGATATTATCGCTATCTTGGGCTTAGATGAATTGTCAGAAGAAGATCGTGTGACAGTTGACAGAGCTAGAAAGATTGAGCGTTTCTTGTCTCAACCTTTCTTTGTAGCTGAAGTATTTACTGGCGCACCAGGTAAGTATGTAACCTTAGAAGATACTATTAAAGGCTTCCAAATGATTCTCTCTGGAGAATTAGATGATTTACCTGAACAAGCTTTTTATTTGGTCGGGGATATCGAAGAAGCTAAAGCAAAAGCTGAAAAAATCAAACAAGGGTAATTTCAGTTAACAGTTAACAGTGAACAGCTAAGAGTGATAATTTAATCTGCTTACTGCTCACTGTTATTTCCTGAAACTAATGACTAATAAATAACTAGCAACTAATAACTAATCATTAAAAAATGTCATTAACTTTAAAAGTAATTACTCCAGATAAAACTGTATGGAGCGATCAAGTAGAAGAGATAGTTTTGCCTAGTACTACGGGTCAACTAGGTATTTTATCTGGTCATGCTCCTCTTTTAAGTGCGCTGGATATTGGTGTAATGCGTATTCGTCCTGGAAAAGATTGGCAGTCGATCGCCTTGATGGGAGGATTTGCTGAAGTCGAAAATAACGAAGTTAAAGTCTTGGTTAATGGGGCGGAAATGGGTGAGTCTATTGAAAAAGAAACTGCCCGTGCAGAATACGAGCAAGCCCAAACTCGTTTTAATGAAGCTGATAAGGGTGGCGATCGCTTAACTAAAATTCAGGCTACTCAAAGTTTAAAAAGAGCAAGAGCTAGGTTTCAAGCTGCTGGCGGAGTCGTATCTCTCTAATTCTCAATACCAACAAAATAAGGGTCGGAGCTTGAATACTCCACCCTGTTTATCTGTAGTATCTACCAATATTAATATTAGTGTAGTTAAAGTTGATTTTGCTAAATTTACTGACTTTGATTGTTTAGTTAGTTCCAGTAAATACAACTTCGGGGAACTTGGTTTGAGCTTGCATCATTGAAGTGGTTTTACCGTGTTCTTGCCAAAAGTTAATTACATCCGTGGCTTTATTGAGAATTTCAATACGGTCTTCCTCTTCAATCCAATGCTTAGCTTCTAGCTCATCTTTTAGCTCTTCCCAAGCGTTATTCCGTGGCCAGAAGAAATAGGCAGTTAAAGGACTTGTTCCTTTTCCTACCACTTGATCTACAGCGATCGCCACATCTTTGTCTAACCAAAGAACTTTTAAAGTAAATTTTGACTCCAATTACGCCTCCAACTTTAGTTAAGAGCTACTTTGCATAGTTTACCAACTTATATTATACCTATATTGCGCTTATGAGCAAACAAAAGCTGACAGCAATTGTTGTCTTTGATATTGATGGAGTCATTAGAGACGTAAGTAGTTCTTATCGACGAGCCATTGCCGATACGGTAGAACATTTTACGGCTCAAGCTTGGCGACCGACGATGGAAGATATCGATCGACTTAAAACAGAAGGTATTTGGAATAATGATTGGCAAGCTTCTCAAGAATTAGTCTATCGTTATTTTGAATCTGTGGGCAAACTTAGAAAGCAAATAAATTGCAACTATAACAATATCGTTGCCTTTTTCCAAGACCGCTATCGGGGAGTAAATTGGGATGGTTATATTGCTACAGAATCTTTATTATTATCTGTGGAATATTTAGTCCAGCTAAGTAGTAATTACATTGGCTGGGGTTTTTTTAGTGGCGCAACCAGAGGCTCAGCAGAATATATTCTTCAGCAAAGGCTAGGATTAAGCGAACCTGTATTAGTAGCGATGGAAGATGCTCCTGGTAAGCCAGACCCAGAAGGGTTATTTATGGCGATTGCTCAGATAGAAACACAAGCTGTTTTGCCAACTCCAGTATTCTACGTCGGAGATACTGTGGCAGATATGTACACGGTAATTCGTGCTAGAGAAGCTATGCCAGAAAGAACTTGGCTGGCGATCGGTATTTTACCACCCCACGTTCAGACCAATAGTCAAAGACAAAACGATTATCAGCAAAAATTAATTGCAGCAGGAGCAGATATCGTTTTGCCTAATGTAGAGCACTTGACTTCAGACAAAATAAGACAACTGTCTAAGGGAGGAAAATAACCTAGTTTCCTTATTTTAAATTTAATTAGATTTAGCTACTTATTTGTCCCAAGTTTGTTCCTATTCATTGTTTAGTCTAAACAACAAGATCGAGAACATTAAACGATTTTTAGGAAGTAGATAGCTAATTATATTACCCTAGTATATCTACTTCCTGTTTCCTATAGAATATAAAACTATGTAACTTACTTAAACTGAACAAAATATATTAATCCATTGTGAGAGCTTTATAAGCGTCTTCAGGCTATAAGGTGTCTGATTAGCAAGAAAGAGAGTTAACGAATGAAAAAGTTAATGTACGGGAATTATCCACCTGAAATTGGAAAGGAACGCCCCCTTAGAAATATAACTCAGAGGGCAGTTCTAGTTAATAGTAATTCAACCAATGCAGCCCAAAGCTGCTGGAAAAATAGAGCCAGAAATTCAAGTTTCCCGATAATCTAGCTGAGACAATAATGATACCCTCTTGAAGTATCTAAATTCTCAAAACTATATAAACTATCAAGGGAAATATGTAACGATTTACTCGTTAGGCAATCTAGCATTTTGGTATTATTTATCTTTGATCCCTGAGAAAAAGTTCCAGTTTTTCCAGAAAGATTAATTCCCAATTAGCTAATCGTCGGTAGCTAGCTCTCCACCAACTAATCCAATTATACCTCGAACTAGCTTTAGGACAAAAGTACTGGTCAGAGTTACTTTGACTTAAAATGTCAGAGCCTCCTCTAATTTCAGCAATATTAACCCAATTTTATGGTCATGATAATGAATAATAATATCTCGGAACGCTCAAGTAATAGTCCTCTTAACAATGGTAATTCTCAAGTGAGAGAATTTGATACTCTTAAACAAAATGAAATATTTGCTACTCTCAAGCAAATAAAATTTAGTGGTCAGTTAGTATTTACCGAACCCAAGGGAAGTAAATGGGTTTTTTATCTTCATTCAGGTTTTATCATGTATGTCACAGGAGGTGTACATCCGATTAGACAATGGGTAAGACATCTCAACACCCAATTTCCCCATCTATTTGCCCCCAAATCAAAGTTCAACTGGAAGTCTGATTTAGCAACTATCAATCCTCAAAATGTCAAAATTTCTTGGCATTATGAGCTATTGTCCTTGTGGATACAACAACAAAAAATCACTCGTGAACAAGCAACCAAAATGATTTGGTCAGTGATAGTTGAAGGACTTTTTGATATTAACCAAGCAACCCAAGTTTCTTATGAACTTAAGCAAAGTCAATCTGTATTTCCTAAATCATCAGCCATAGTTTTAATCGATGGTAATCAAGTAGTTGCCGAAGTAGAAAGACAATGGCGTACTTGGCAAGAAGCCAGACTTACTCAGCACTATCCTAACCAAGCTCCAGTGATCAGACAGCCAGAACAACTGCAACAAAATACCTCACCTCATGTGTTGCAAATGCTCAATCAACTGCTGGAAGGGCAACCAACCTTGAGAGAATTATCTATACGTATGAAGCGAGATGTCTTAACAGTCATTCGCTCTTTGATGCCTTATTTTCAATCTGGTTTAGTCGAACTTGTCAATGTTCCCGATATACCTTCCCCCGTCAATATTGACTCCAATGAGAAGACTGAGAAAGAGCGTAAACCTCTAATTGCTTGTGTTGATGATAGTCCTTTGGTTTGTCAATCTATGGAAAAATTGCTAGTAGCATCAGGCTATCGTTTTGTCGGTATCAATGAGCCTCTCAGAGCTTTTGGAGCTTTATTGGCACTCAAGCCAGACTTGATTTTTCTAGATTTAATGATGCCTAACACCAACGGCTATGAAATTTGTGATAAATTGCGCCGAATACCTACCTTCCGTAATACGCCCATTATCATTTTGACTGGTAATGATGGTGTAGTCGATCGAGTAAGAGCCAAAATTGTTGGGGCTACAGATTTCCTCAGTAAAGCCAAAGTTGATGCTGAAACAGTACTAGGCGTACTGCACAAGCATCTTAGACACTGTACTCTGCAAAAGTTAGCTGTAACAGAGCATCTCCTCAGACAACAAAACCGAACAGTTGCCTAGAGTTCTGTTGATTGTTCAGTAAATCTTTAAACTATTTACAGAACTAGCTTACTATCCATCTCGATCGTCGAGGAAAAAGAAAAAGGAAGATTCATGAGTACGGCTTTAGTGGTAGAAGATTGCCTTACCGATAGGCAAACGCTCGTTTTATATCTAAAAAAACTAGGTTTTAATGTTTTGACAGCAGAAAGTGGCGCAGAAGCAAGAACCAAACTTAACGACAGTAAACCAGACATTATCCTTCTTGATGTAGTCTTACCAGATCGTAGTGGTTTTGAACTTTGTCGTGAGTTTAAATCAGACCCAGAAATGAATGAGATTCCAATTATTTTTTGTTCTAGTAAAGGAACTGATCTTGACAAATTTTGGGGGCTAAAACAAGGAGCTTCTGCTTATTTAGTAAAACCGCTAGTTCCAGAAGAGTTAGTGGGGATTATAGAACAGTTAACTAAGAATAAAAATGAATAAAAGGAGATAGATCAATGTCTGAATTTTTACTAGCTACAAAGGATCAACAGCAGAACCATCCGAAGTTACTTTCTGGCAACTCAAATTCAAATAGTTTAGCTACCACCTCAGCAGGAAAATTAGCTCCCAATTTTATTGGAGAGCAATTTTTACGTTTATACCTTGATTCGGAAACAGGTGCTTTACTACCAATCACTCAATTAACTGAAGTATTAAACGTATCTTGCTCCCAAGTAATGCCTATTCCTCATATGCATTCTTGGATGATGGGAGTATATAACTGGCGTGGTGAAATTCTCTGGTTAGTGGATTTAGCGCATTTAGTCGGGATTACTCCCCTTTATCAACAGGCTTTAACCAGTTCAAACTATACTGTGATTGTTTTAGAAGCTCCCGTAGAAGAAGAAGACGCTACAGGTAATGCTCGCAAAACTTTGGGTCTAGTCATAAATCAAGTAGGCAATATTGAAAATTGCAATCCCAATTTAATTAAAAATATTTCTTTTGCAGCGATTAATACCAAGCTAGAAGCATTTTTACGAGGATACTGGTGCAAATCTGATTATGAAATGTTAGCAGTTTTCCATTTAGATGCTATTTGGGAAGCTATATCTCAAGCAGAAATCGCTAGTAAATTTTGAGGAGTGATTACTACTAATAAAACCAATTAATTTAATACTTTCTCATAACTTGTAAAAATTGCCCTAATATAATTTGTTCTCGTGAGGTTCATATTAATGATTACGAATCTTCTTAATTCTAATTCAGATCCCCAAGATACTAATAATAAAAATAAAAATAATAGTCTAGAAAATCCTCCTGACCAGAATGAGTCTGGGGAAATTATTACCGAAGAGTCCGACTCTTTTTCTCTATCAAATGCAGAAACAGACAAAAATTTTCTGCAAAACAAAAACTCAGCTAATATTTCGATCGGCAAATTAGGATTGAATCAGACAGGAAAAAATATTGGCAAAAATTTAATCGGTTGGTGGAGACAAAGGGGTTTACAGCGAAAAGCTACAGTTATTGCCTTAGCATTAGGAGTAATTCCTGTAGCTGCCGTTGGTAGTATTTCTTATCAAGTTGCCAGTAAGTCTCTAGCCCAGCAAATTATTATCGAACAAGAAACCCGCACCTTTGATATTCGCCAGAAAGTAACTCTTTTCCTCAATCATATTGTCGAAGATACTCAGGCCATAGCTACTTCTTCTCTGCTGACAGATTCTGAGTTAAGAAAGAATACTGACTTAAAACAGAAAATCGACTTGCTTAACAACTTTGTCGATTCCCATCCTGGACGGTATGAAGGTATCGCTGTAATAGATATTAATGGAAGTTTGCTGTTTCAGTCTAAGTCATCATATCCTCTAGATCCAGATAAAGACTATAGTGAACAAGAGCTATTTCAAAGAGCGATAAACACCAAAGACGCTGCCATCAATAATCCGAGAATTTCTTCCTCTTCTGGTAGACAGAATTTGGAAGTTGCTGTGCCAATCAAATCCAAAGGTACAGAAGAAATTATTGGTGTAGTCACCGTCCATATGCCCATCAACAACTTAGAGAAAATCTTTCGCTATGTCAAAGCTCAAGGTTGGGAATACAAACTAATCGATTCAGAAGGACGGATTTTTGAATCAGAGGAAATAGAGCAAATCGGTCATTTTGCTGGGGCTGATTTGGCTGATTTACCCGAATTAATGGCTAAAGTTCAGAGCTTAGGGTCTAAAATTGACGAATATCAGTTTTTCCAGCAAGGAAATCTGGGCTTAAGTGAAATTATGTTTGATCGCAATGATCGAAAACAAGTAATCGTTGGCTATGCCCCTATAAACAATATTAAAGGTCTAGTCCAACCAGGATGGGGGTTAGCTGTTTCCCGCTCCGTAGAAGAAGCCTTTGTTCCTCTCAATCAGCTACGTTGGACTTTATTTTTTGGGACTACAGCAGCAGCTGTACTAGTAGCAGCGATCGCTGCTGTCTTAGCCAACCAAGCTACTCGCCCTATTACTATAGCAGCAGAAGCAGTTAAAAGAATTGGTCAAGGAGATCTTGATACCCGCGTAGACGTAAAAGGTAAAGATGAATTCGCTCTGTTGGGTGATAACATCAACAAGATGGCGAAACAGTTAAAGTTCTTAGTCCAACACAAAGCTATAGAAGCGAAACGTTCTCAGCAGCTAAAGGATATTACTCTCAAATTATCCAGAGCCTTGGGTTATGAAGAAATACTGCAGATTGCTGTTAGAGAAATTCTCTCAGCCCTTAAAGTAGATAGAGCTATATTTTATTGTCTTAAAAGTACAGGTAAAGAGAAAATTTTAGCTGAAGCAGTAGCTAATAATTGGCCCAGCTTAAAGAAAGCAGGGGTTACTCATCTCGATTTTATTCAAGAATATATTCAAAGTGATAAACTTGGCTACGTCTGGAAAATATCTGATATTTACCACGCTGGGTTTAAAACAAACCATCTCAGACAACTAGATACTTTTAATATTAAAGCAAGTTTGATCGCTCCTATTGCCTACAGAGATGAATTTCACAGTTTATTGATGCTTCATCAGTGTGATTCAACTAGACAATGGAAGCAAGCAGAAGTTGATTTCTTCACTCAAATTGTCTCCCAAGTAGTACTTGCTTTAGAGCGGACTAATTTACTCGAACAGCAAAAAGCTGCCAAAGAAAGCTTACAAAAACGAGCTTTAGGTTTGTTAACAGAGGTAGAACCCATCAGTCAAGGAGATCTAACTGTACGTGCTACGGTAACAGAAGACGAGATTGGTACTCTAGCAGATTCCTATAACTCTACAGTAGAAAGCTTACGAAAAATTGTGCTGCAAGTACAAAAAGTGGTGACACAAATGGCAGTAACAACTAGCAATAATCAGACTGTTACTCAAGAAATGTCCAACAGAGCAGCAGAAAAATCAGAAGCAGTGGTTGCTGCTCTGGGTCAGATTCAAGCGATGGCTGAATCAATTCAGGCTGTAGCTCTTAGCGCAGAAGAAGCAGAAAAAACCTTCCAAGAAACGGCTAAAACAGTAGCCATGGGGGATTCGGCAATGAATCGTACTGTAGAAGGAATTGTTGCTATTCGCTCCACTGTGGCTGAAACAGCCAAAAAAGTAAAACGGTTAGGAGAATCTTCGCAAAAAATTTCTAAGGTAGTTAACTTGATTAGCAGTTTTGCTTCTCAAACAAACCTACTAGCACTTAATGCTTCCTTAGAAGCCTCTCGCGCTGGAGAAGAAGGTCATAACTTTGCCATAGTAGCTGAAGAAGTAAGGGTTTTAGCTCAGCAGTCAGCAGAAGCAACTAATGAAATTGAGAAATTGGTAGCTAGCATTCAGCTAGATACACGAGAAGTAGTAGCAGCTATGGAAGAAGGTACACAACGAGTAGTAGTGGGAACTCAATTGGTAGATGAAACTCGTCAAAGTTTGAATCAGATTGCAGCTTCCAGCGATCAAGTTAGTACCTTATTAGAAAAAATTGCCCAGGCAACAGAAGCACAAACAGAAACTAGTCAGGCTGTAACTGAAACTATGGCTGAAATAGCAGAAATGGCAACACAAACTGCTACTGACGCTAACCAAGTATCAGAATCCACTTATGAATTACAAACAGTATCTGAAGAACTACAGAAGAGTGTTCGCCAATTTAAAGTGGAGTAATTAAGTAATTAGGTAATAGGTAATAAGTATCAAGTAAGTTATTCATTACCTACATAACTCTGAACTCCGAACTCACATAAAGTTAAGACGATGATAGATCCAGATATTCGCGACCAGGCATACCAATTTTTTATAGAAGAAGCTCCAGAGCTACTACTAACTATAGAAACAAATTTATTAAGTCTTAGAGAAGAACGTAACCCTTCTAAAATCCATGATTTGATGCGTGCTGCTCACTCGATCAAAGGGGGAGCAGCTACTGTCGGGTTAGATGTAATTAAAACTATAGCCCATCGTTTAGAAGATATTTTTAAAGCACTATACAGTGATACCGTAGAACTAGATCCTGAGTTGGAAAGGTTGCTCCTACAAGGATATGACTGCTTACAAGAACCTCTAAGTAAACAGATTGCGGAAGATGATTTAGACGGAGAATTAGCTTTAGCAAGTGCTGAACCCGTTTTAGCAAAAATCGAAGCGCGGTTGGGAACAGCTTTAGAAGAAGCAGATAGTTATATGCCTAGCTCCAGTGATTTGGGAGTAGATATGGTGTTATCTATTTTTGAGATTGATGTATCTCAAGGCATAGATCGCATGGCTATGGTCATAGCCAGTCCGCAAGCTTATGACATAGCAACAGAACTGAGAACCCAAGCCGAAGTGTTTTCTGGTTTTGCTGACATTTTAGGCTTGCCAGGCTTTGGAGCGATCGCTCAAACTGCTTTGGCTGCTTTGGATAATTGTCCAGATAAAGCAGATGCGATTATGCATCTAGCTTTAGCAGATTTTCAGCAAGCTAGAGATTTAGTGCTAGCAGGCGATCGCGCTCAAGGGGGTAATCCTTCAGCTGAGCTAGTTGCATTGACTGAAAACACTAGTGAACAACCGACAGATATCCTCGATTCACAATCAGAGTCTATTGAGGAGAAAGAAAGTGAAGAAAACTATATTTTGAATATGTTTTCTACAGATGTCTCTCAGGAGAATTTAGTAGAAGATATAGAGATAGATGCACCCTCTTTAGAAGAGCTTTTAATGGGTGCAGAAGCAACTCCAGAGTCAGATGAAGTTTCCTCAGCAGAGACAAATTCTACTGATGATACCGAAACTAGTGATGAGCCTTTTATTTTAGATGCAACGGAAGCTTTTTCTCTCGAATCCTTCAGCGAGTCAACAGAAGACTTTTCCCTCGAATCTTTAGTAACTGAGGCAACAGAAGACTTTTCGCTCGAATCCTTAGTAACTGAAGCAACAGAAGACTCACAAATCTTAGATACGTCTTGGCAGGAAGTACAACCCTCAGAAAACCAAGAAATTATCTCCGCAGAAATTGTTGAGCAAGAAAATGGGTTAGTTCCCTTTTCTCTTGATTTTCCCTCGGAGTCAACTGAAGCAAAACCAGTACCACCTAAACCTAAGAAATCAGCTAAAAAAAATTCCTCTCGCAAATCTGGTAAAACTGGCTCTAATCGTAATTTAAAAGTGCGGGTTGACTTAGATCGTCTAGAGCGAATGAATAACTATGTCGGGGAGCTAGTTATCGATCGTAACAGTATGTCTCTGCAACAAGAGCAGCTACAAACGACTTTACGTAAACTGCGACAAAGATTAGAACAATTCCAATACCTAACGGGTGAGTTTCAGGATATGTCGGATAAGATGATCCTCAACCCGATTAATACTCCTCTAAATACTACCAATAATGACTCATCCCAATTAAATCAATTAGCTACTTATGACTCTTCTGCTCAATTTGACTCCTTAGAAATGGATCAATATGGGCAAATGCACTCTTTGCTTCAGGGTGTAGTTGAAGAGATGATGCAATTAGAAGAAGCCGTAGAAGATGTCTTTCTCTATGCCAGACAATCCAATAAAACAGTTAAACATCAACAGCAAACCCTTGGTAAATTGAGGGATGAATTGATGTGGGCGCGGATGTTACCTTTAGGAGAGGTTCTTAATCGCTTTCCTCGTGGCATCAGAGATTTATCTTTTAAATACAATAAACCTGTTAACCTCAGTCTGAAAGGAACAGAAGTATTAATTGACAAAGGAATCTTAGAAAAACTCTACGATCCTTTACTTCATCTATTACGCAATGCCTTCGATCATGGAATTGAATCTCCAGATATCAGACTGTCTCAGGGAAAATCAGAAGAAGGTCAAATTGAAATTCATGCTTATCACCGAGGCAATCAAACCATTATTGAAGTGAGGGATGATGGGAAAGGTTTAGACATCAATAAGATTGCTCATCGGGTAATTGAAAGAGGTTTATTATCTCCTGATAAACTGACGGTAACTACTAAAGATGAGTTATTGAACTTCATTTTTGAACCTGGATTTTCTACTGCTGATAAAGTTAGCGAGCTTTCTGGTAGAGGAGTAGGTTTAGATGTTGTTCGCTCTCAATTACAAGAGGTTAAAGGTACTGTTAGAGTCGATTCTGCTCCAGGGCAAGGAACAGCTTTTATTTTGTCTCTGCCTTTAACTTTAACTATATCTAAGTTACTTGTTTGTGCTGTTGGAGCTACAGCCATAGCTCTACCTTCAGAAAGTATCGATGAAATCGTTTTTCCCCAAAGTACTCAGCTTAAACAAATGGGCAAACAAAGATACCTCTCTTGGCGAGAAGAAATGTTGCCAATATATCGATTGGGTGATTTGTTGGAATATGGCTATCCTATCTCTGAAGAGTTGAAGTGCAAAGATTTTGTCAATGCATCAACAGCAGAAAACGGGACTTTACCGATGTTGTTATTACAAGGAGAAACACAAAGTTTTGCCTTAGAGATTGATAATTTTGGTAAAGAGCAAGAAATGGTGATTAAGCCCTTTAACCGTACTCTTGCACCTCCTGAATATACTTATGGTTGTACCGTTTTAGGGGATGGTAGTTTAGTTCCTGTAATAGATGCTCCCTCTTTACTAGCCTACGTAAGAGAACAAAACAATATTGCCACACCGAAAGTAGGAGGAGCTAGCCATCAAAATAACTCCTTTAAAGCTAGTGTTGAGACTATTCAAGCTCCTATGGTTCTGGTTGTAGATGACTCGGCAATGATGCGTAGGACTTTGGCTATTACTCTGAGGAAAGTTGGTTATCGGGTTATACAAGCACGAGATGGTTTAGAAGCCATAGATCTATTACAACAAAATTCTCAGGTAGAATTAATTGTAAGTGATTTGGAAATGCCCAATCTCAATGGGTTTGAGTTTCTCAACCAGCTAAGGCAAAATCCCGATCTTTCTAATATTCCTACGGTAATGCTTACTTCCCGCAGTAACGATAAACATCGCCAACTGGCAACCCACTTAGGTGCTGCTGCTTACATGACTAAGCCTTATATTGAACAGGAGTTTTTAGCTGTATTAAAAGAAATTACTACTCAAAATATGACTTCTAAATTATCTCCTGTTTAAGTAGTTCAGAAGTTCAGACGTAGGGGCGAACGGTGAGACAGTTGCGGTGGTGAAGCATTGCGGTCTTGGGGGTTTCCCCCATGAGCAAATGCTGAAAGGGTTCCCCGACATAAGCAAACTGTTGAACCCGAAGGGCCGTTCGCTCTTACAGGAGTTCAGACAATCCTGGACTCTTTTTTTATTTTAAAAGTGGCAATTTGCCAGGGCTTAATCTGTTGTAATTGATTATCTTCTGATTGTTTTCTTTCTAGTAAGTCTGTTGAATGAGCAATTTTTAAGCCTAAATCTCCTGTTAAGTTAATTGTTGCCCAATCTCCGTGACATTCATAACAACGTAAGACTAGACCATTATCTTCTCCTGGTTTGACTGCCATTAAAATTAAATTTTCTGCTGATAAATCTATTAGTTTGCCTACGGTTGGTAATTCTTTTTGGCTAGAAATGGTTTCTTGTGGGAAAACTATCTGCAAAGGTGTATTTAACTGATAACTTTTATGAACAGTGTGCGCTTCTTGCCAGCTTTTTGTGTGAATATAAATTCCATAGGTAAACTGGTGTACTCCTTTGTCTGTGTTGGGGTCTGGCCATTGAGGACTGCGTAGCAAACTCAGACGAAGCTGATTGGATTTACTATCATAACCATATTTATAATCACTGATTAGGCTTACTCCATAACTAGATCGATCGCAGGTGAGATCTGCCCAACCTAAAGCGGAAACTTCCCATTTAGCTTTTTCTGCTGGAGTTTGAGGCTTAGTAGTTCGCTCGATCGCACCGCCAGAAATTCCATAGGTAACATAGTCACTTTCTATATTGAGGGGAAATGACGTTTTAACTAAAACGTGAGTTTCTCGCCAATCTACAGTATTAGCAATTTTTAGCAAAGAAGAATTAAGGGATAAAATATAATCCTGTTGAAATTCAGATTTCCCTATTTGTCTAACCACGCGAATACTCTGTTGTAGTTCTCCTTTTTCTAACCACTGTATTGATTTTAGTTGGGCTGGAGGTAAAGGATTTTGTTGATAGTTAGGAGCGATGTTCCATGCGTCCCAATATTGTCCTCGATCTGTAAAAGCCTGTAGTTGATTTCCCGAACCACTCAGAACTTCTCTTTTCTCTCTCTTGTCCCAAATACTGTCTAAATCTCCCGTTTGAGGGTTAACAATTATTTTTAGACATTCATTTTCTAGAACATAATTATTATGATTATTTTCTTCTGGCTCTATTAATTGATTATCTTCAGTAGGGCATAACCAGAAAAGACGATAACCGATCGAAGGAATATCTTCAGCTAGAAACAGCAATTGATTATCTTGAGTATATTGAGATCGAATCTGGTTGCCATCAAGATCGTAAACTTGCCAATGAGTTTCTTTTACCGATATAGATACTATTTCCGAACGATTCCAATTAAGAGGATTAAAAATAATTATTGGTTGTGTTTTGCTGCTAAATGATTGTGGTATAGTAATCTGGGAGCAAATACTGTCTAATGAGTCTTTGAGAATTTTCTCTCCAATCGCGATCGCTTCTTGCCAATCTCGATCTGCTTCTACAAACACTTCAGGAATAGAAGTACCAGGCAGAATATCATGGAATTGATTAAATAGTACTTTTTTCCATGCTTTCTCAATTTGTCGTTCTTTCTCTCGATTGAAAGAGTTTTTCTCAATCAAGCTAGCTATAGTTGCAAATAACTCCGCCTGATAAAGTAATCCTTCACAATAAGAATTAAACTTTTTCTGATCGCTGTGGACAGTATAACAACCACGATGAAGTTCTAAATATAGTTCATCCTTCCAGATCGGAAAAAAAGATTCTCCATTTTCCCTATCCATGAGTAGGGGCAAACGACCGTTTGCCCCTACCGTCTCAACCTTTTCTAAATAATCAATTGCTGTAGAAAATTCAATACGAGGGAAAAAAGGAGAATTACGCCATTTTGCTGCTACTTCCAGCATATCTCTAGTTGGGCCACCACCATGATCTCCTACCCCAGGAAGCCAAAAGATATCCTGTAAACCTGTTTGACTTTCCCAATCTACAGCATAGTTAGTCATAGTAATCGGATTAGTATCCATAACTCCCGTAACATTGGGTGGAGACATGAGAGTTAATATCTTTGTCCCGTCAGGAGATTCCCACCAAAAACAGCCCAAAGGAAATTTAGTGGTATCATTCCAATGCAATTTTCCAGTAACGAAGTAGTCTATGCCAGCTTGTTTAAAAAATTGAGGTAATTGCCAACTAAAACCAAAACTATCAGGTAGCCAAGCAACCCTGGTGATTTTGCCAAACTTTTCTTGGAAATAACGTTGTCCGTAGAGTAATTGACGAGCGATCGATTCTCCACTGACTAAGTTTACTTCAGGTTCAACCCACATACCTCCTAAAATTTCCCATTTTCCCTGCTGTACTGCTTCTTGAATTTGGGTAAATAAGTCAGGGCGATTTTGTTCAATCCATTCATAAAGGGCTGGAGTAGTATGACCAAAAGTAAGATTGGAAAAATCTTGTTGTAAATTAAGAACAGATTGAAAAGTTCGTTGAGCTACTTCATAAGTTTCTGTTGTTGTCCATAGCCAAGCCATATCCAGATGGGCATGTCCTAAAGGATAAAAACAACGCTGTTTAATATTTTTAGCTAAAGGTAATAAGTGCTGACGGAGGTTTGCTAAAGAGCGATCGAATTCTTCGGCATTTGCTATTTTACTCCAATCTATTTTAGTTATTTCTGTTGCTAAAATTGGTAATTTTTCTGTTTCAAATTTAGTTAAATATTTAGCTAAAATATCTATTTCATCAGCAACAAAACCAGGATTAATTTTATTACCAATTGAATCCCCCTGTCGTAGAGACGTTCCATGGAACGTCCCTACGGGTTTTTCATAAACACATTTAGAACGCATCAACGCACCAATATCATGCCCTGGACTAACTAAACGCATAGTAATCAAAAATTCTTCTCCAGGGATAGCTGAATTAGTTAAAATAATTCGTGCTGAAGAATCAAACAAATCTCCTTGTTGTGCCAGCTTTCCGTTAACAAATATTTTGGCATCTTCTGCCCACCAAGTTAATACTAAACGTAGAGTTAATCCTGCTAAAGGATAATTTTCTAATGCGTAAGGAATAGTGATTTTTTGTGTCAACCATTTTATTGGGCGACCTTTATCCCAAACAATATATTCTTTTTCATTAACTTTAGCTAATTGCCAATTATTTAACTTTGATTCAGCATAATCGAATTCTAAAATGTCTCGGTCTGCAAATAAATCTTCAAGAGAATAATTCCAATTATTTTGGATGTTTTTTTGAACTAATTGACGTAGCTTATTTATACAAGAATTTATTTTATCTAGATGGCTAGACATATGGCAGTAAAATTTTTATGAAATTTGAGCAAGTCGTTTTTTGAGAAATAATCTTTGATGACCAGGTGGAAAATTATCTAATATACCAAAGATTTCATAACCTAATTTTTGATAAAAGTTAGGAGCTTGAAAACTATAAGTAAAAACATAAGCATAATCACATTTTTGCTGAATAGCTTCTTGTTCTGCTGTAGTTAAAATAGCTTGACCATAACCTTGCCCTCTTAAAGTTTCTGCAACCCATAAGGTACTTACATTCAGCCATCCCAAACCAATAAAACCATAAAAGCCACCAACAATATTTTCTTGAGAAGATATTTTACTCCGAGAATCTCTTAGAAAAATAACTAACGGTTTATATTTATAACTACCAATTTGACTAAAATTAAACTCAAGCAGTTTATTTTCTATAAACTCAATAGAGTTGGACGTATAATTATTTTCAATTGATATTTGATATCTCGACATTTTAAAATTATTTATTTGGCAGCAGAAGACTTAAACTTAATTTGGTGGCTGTTCAGTTATCTAATTCTTCTAATTTATTTCTGCTTGTAAATCCTCCCAAGATATTTCAAGTTCATTTGCTCTAAAGCGATCGACAAGAATATCAGAAAAATCTTTCCCAAGTTTCTCCTCCTCTTGTAATCAATTACAACTCAGGTTTTTTGCCTGTATCATCAATTTAAGATTAATATACAAGCCAAAATAACCCATTTCTTGTTAAGACAGTATTAGGAATAGGGAGTTAAAAAAGGATTTGGTATGGAAATAGGTGTTCCCAAAGAAACTAAAGATCAAGAATTTCGCGTTGGTTTGACTCCTGGTAGTGTTCGAGTGCTATCGGATAACAATCATGTGGTCTTTGTCGAGACTATGGCTGGAGTTGGTGCTGGTTTTAGCGATCGAGATTATCAAAATGCTGGAGCAAAAATTGTTTCTAGTGCCAGTGAAGCTTGGAATCGAGAATTAGTTGTTAAAGTTAAAGAGCCTTTACCAAAAGAGTACCAATTTATTAACAAAGAACAAATATTATTTACTTATCTTCATTTAGCTGCCGATCGCTCTTTGACCGAATATTTAATGGAATCTGGAGTTAGTGCGATCGCTTATGAAACCGTAGAATTAGATGATGGTAGACTTCCCCTGCTTACCCCCATGAGTGTTATTGCAGGACGTTTATCCGTACAATTTGGAGCAAGATATTTAGAGAAACAGCAAGGAGGAAGAGGAGTACTCTTAGGGGGTGTACCTGGGGTAAGTCCTGGCAAAGTAGTTATCCTTGGTGGTGGAGTAGTCGGAACAGAAGCAGCTAAAATTGCCGTAGGTATGGGGGCACAAGTTCAAATTATTGATATTAATGTCGATCGCTTGGCATATCTGGAGACTCTATTTGGTTCAAGAGTAGAATTACTTTACAGCAGTACTCTTCAGATAGAAGCTGTTGTTCCCGAAGCAGATTTATTAATCGGTGCAGTATTAGTAGTGGGCAAGAAAGCTCCTACCTTAGTCTCTCGTAGTTTGGTAAAAAAAATGCGGGCAGGTTCAGTCATTGTTGATGTAGCAGTGGATCAGGGTGGCTGTATCGAAACTTTGCATACTACTTCCCATACTAATCCTACTTATGTAGAAGAAGGAGTAGTCCATTTTGGTGTGCCAAATATGCCTGGTGCAGTGCCTTGGACAGCCACTCAAGCCTTAAATAATAGTACTTTACCCTATGTGTTAAAGTTAGCTAATTTTGGCTTAGAAGCTTTAGGTAAAGATTCCGCTTTAGCGAAGGGTTTAAATGTGAAAAATCATCGGATTGTTCATCCTGCCGTACAAGAAGTATTTCCCGATCTAGATCGGGAATAACTTCAGATTAGCTGCTGATAGTTTCTAAAATTTGCATTAGCAAGACTTCTAGTTTTTGTGTTCCTTCTTGGCGGATACCAATGAAAAAAGTCGGAGTTTGTTTGACTCCCTGTTCAATGCCAGTATCAATATCTTCTTGTATGCGACTATGATAAAGGCGATCGCTTAATTCTCTTAAGATACGAGGGACATCTAATTGTAGCTTGTTGGCATATTCAATGAGATCGCCATCTTCCAATGCCTGTTGATTGTCAAATAACAAAGAGTGCATTTCCCAAAATTTACCCTGTGCGCACGCTGCTTCTGCGGTTTCTGCTGCTTTAAAAGACTGGGCATGAATTTCAGGCTGAGGAAAGTGGCGAAAAACAAAACAAAAGCGATCGCCTAACTTTTGTTGTAATTTCTTAATAGTTGAGTAGGCTTGTCCTGATTGACAACATTGATAATCTCCGTATTCCATTAAAACTAGGGCAGTAGTGGATTTTCCTAGAATATGGTCGTTTTGACGTAAGGGAGAAATTTCAGTGGGATTGATCTGGATCATGGACAAATAAAATAATTTTTGATGAAGTAAATATAATTGAAAAATCGAAATGCTCTAATTGATATTTCTGATTTATCTATGCTAGGGATATTTGAGTTCAGATTTCGCCTTCAAATAGTTATGAGTTCTACTCTAACTAAAGATAGGTATTGTTCCTTAACTTTGGTCTAGGTATGATGGGTAGGCTATATGAAATACTTTAATGGCTGCTACAAATGCTTGAGAGTTGAGATAAGTAATCAGTAATCAGTAATCAGTAATCAGTAGTGATTTGTATCATTCTTTTTAGTATTTCTTGTTAGTCTGTATAAAAACTGTAGGGGCGTTTCAAGAAACACCCCTACATCACATCAAATATCAAATATATTTTCTAAGTTTTTGAATTCTCCTCAATACTTCTGTGCTTTAGTTCAATCCCAAATCTTTTCTAGTTCTCCATTATCGATTTTGTCGTAGATTAGCTTTCTAACCAGGGCTATTTCATTCTCACCAGCCAGAGAATAAATTCTCTGTCTTATACCTTAAGTCCGTTTAAACGGACTTGATATTTTAGCCAAGAAATTAATTTCTTGGTGCATTGGAACTAGCATGAAAT
>JASJDI010000115.1 GCA_030065155.1 Xenococcaceae cyanobacterium MO_188.B29 | reverse complement strand
CTGGAGTTTTTTAAAGAAGCAATTTTTATTTCCTACTCCCGACTCCCGACTCCCTAAAAAAGTTATCTAAAAAACTACTGGTTTCAAACTAGACGCGGTTTAGCTTATCAATGGACAAATTTTGGATTTTTAGTTGTCAATTATCCGTTGTCCATTATCAATTATCAATTGTCCATTGTTAAACTTATCGGACTCGATGCCCAATATCTCGACGATAGTACATTTTCTCAAACTCTATACATTCTATAGCTGAATAAACTTGAGCGATCGCGCTACTAAAATCTTTACCTACTGCCGTAACGCCTAAAACCCTACCACCATCGGTAACTACCTTGCCATCTTCTAGTTTTGTTCCCGCCTGGAAGACAATTGCATCTTTGTCTTCTGCTTTCTCAATTCCTGTAATAACTTTCCCTTTTTCATAGGCATCGGGATAGCCACCAGAAGCAGCAACTACACATACAGCAATACCATCTTGCCACTTAATAGGAGGATGTTGGGCTAATTTTTGTTCGGCACAGGCAAGTAATAACGAGTCTAACGGTGTTTCTAAAAGAGGTAATACTGCTTGAGTTTCAGGATCGCCAAAACGACAATTAAATTCTAAAATTTTGGCTTTTCCTTCAGGGGTAATCATCAAACCAGCGTATAATACTCCCCGATAGTCAATACCCCTTTTGCGGAGAGTGGCAATAGTGGGTTGAAGGATTTCTTGCTCTATTTGCTGCATTATAGCTGGAGTGGCGATAGGTGCATCTGCATAAGCTCCCATTCCCCCAGTATTTTTGCCTGTATCTCCTTCACCAATACGTTTATGATCTTGGGCTGGTAATAGGGGGCGAATAGTAATACCATCTGTTAAAGCTAAAACAGAAACTTCTTCCCCCTCTAAAAATTCTTCGACAACTAGTTTGCTAAAACCTTGGGTAAATAACTCTTCTACGGCTGCACAAGCTTCTGCTTCTGTGGTAGCGACAATTACCCCTTTTCCTGCTGCCAGTCCATCTGCTTTAACTACGATAGGCGCGCCTTGTTGTTGAATATAAGCGATCGCAGCTTGTGCTTCGGTAAAGGTTTCCGACTCGGCGGTGGGTACTCCTGCTTCCTGCATTAAAGCCTTCGCCCAAGATTTACTTGCTTCTATTTGTGCTGACTCTTTATTAGGACCAAAAACTTTAATATTGCGTTGTTGTAAATAATCGGTAATCCCTAAAGATAGAGGTAATTCTGGACCAACAACTACCAAATCTATACTATTATCGGCTACAGCTTGAGCGATCGCCGCAAAATCATCTACTTTGATGGGTAAATTCTGACAATTTTGAGTGCTTGCCGTTCCACCATTACCAGGAGTACAAAAAACCTGTTCCACGTTAGGAGAGCGAAGTAAAGCCCAAGCTAAAGCGTGTTCTCTTCCCCCGTTACCGACTACTAAAGCTTTCACTAGTTAAGTTTGTACTCCTGAAATATTTATTTATAAACCGAGAAACTATTATAGGATACCAGCATTGCCTAGACCCAAAATTATACCAGCCCCGATAATATGACCTAAACTAGTAGTGGCTAATAATTCCGCTAAACCAAAACTACTCCATAATTCTGGCTTAGGTACAGGTAGATCTGGCCCTTGTCCTGGTCTTTGGATCGCATAGCGACCGATCGCGATCGCAAACAAATTACAGAAAATCATTATTATAGCCACCGACGTATTCCACTCGACAGTTGAAGGGGTAGTATTAGCAGCCAAAATTAAAGTAGATATCATCTAGATGGAAACTCCTATATTGCTAAACTTATTTATGATTTACACGAATTATAAAAATCTCTTTGCCAAAAACTTTATTTTGTCTTAAATACTTAACAGTACTTCAAACTTAGAATCAGAAAATGCGGATTAAAATCTGCGGAATAACTAAACCCGAACAAGGAAAAGCCATTGCAGCACTGGGGGCAACAACTTTAGGCTTTATTTGTGTAGATCGATCGCCTCGCTATGTAACTCCTCAACAGATTGCTTTAATTACAGAGCATCTACCTGGTCATGTAGAGCGAATTGGAGTTTTTGCCAATGCTAGGGAACAGGAAATTGTTGGCACTGTTACGGAGGCTAGTTTAACTGGAGTACAACTCCATGGAGATGAAACTCCTCAATTTTGTCAAAGTCTACGGAAACTATTACCTAGTAATATTGAATTAATTAAAGCGTTACGAATCAAAAATTTCGACTCTTTAACTAATGCCCAGATCTATTACAGTTTGGTTGATACGATCCTTTTAGATGCTTACCATCCTCAATTATTAGGCGGGACAGGAACAACTCTTAATTGGCAGGATTTAACTAATTTTCAACCTCCTCTTCCCTGGTTATTAGCTGGCGGATTAACTCCTGATAATATTTTAGAAGCTTTAAGAAAAGTAAATCCTCAAGGTATTGATTTGTCTAGTGGAGTCGAGCGATCGCCTGGAGATAAGGATTTAGATAAAGTAAAACAATTGTTTCAACAGCTAAGTAGGGAGCAATAGGTAATAAAAATACAACTAATAACTAATAACTAATAACTAATAACTAATAACCAATGACATCAAAACAAACAGTTTGGATTGCTAGACATGGAAACCGCTTAGATTTTGTTAATCCTGAATGGTTTAATACAGCAGAAAGACGTTACGATCCTCCCTTATCTGAAGATGGTTTGATTCAGGCTAAAGAGTTAGGTCAAAGACTCAAACAAGAAAAGATTAGTCATATTTTTTCTTCTCCTTTTTTACGCACAATTCAAACAGCTCATGAAGTAGCAGAAATCCTCGATTTACCTATTAAATTAGAAGCTGGCTTAAGTGAATGGCATAATCCCCATTGGATGAGTGAGAAACCTGAAATTCATCCGAGGGAATTATTAGTCAAAAACTATCCTCGTATTGATTGGAATTATAGTTCTTTTATGATTCCCAACTATCCTGAAAGTGAAGAAGAAGTCAACCAAAGAACAGGAGAAGTAGCAAGAAAATTACTTGCCAAATTTAGTACAGATATTTTATTAGTAGGTCATGGTGCATCTGTATTAGGAACAACTATCGGCTTAATCGGTAAAAATGTCACTGTTAATGCATCTCTTTGTTGTTTAGTCAAAGTTGTGAAAAATGGTAGTACTTGGGATCTGGAATTGAATGGAGATACATCTCATCTTAGTCAAAGAGAAACCAAAGTCAGATTTAATTAAATAGAGAAATGCTTATTCTTAACTCTCTGCCGAAAAAAAAGCTTTTGTTAAGATTAGATAAATTTTCCTTGTAATATTGAATTTATGTAAACACTATATTGATTTATCAGTGATAATAACTAGGTAAATATATAGTGTTGACAGATTTGTGTTCCTCTTATGTTCCATAAATTCTTCCAGCCCAAAAGAAACCAAGGTAAAAAAAAGTTTAATATTTTGATCTCAGAACAAGATAAAGGCTATAGGGAGTATTTAGCAAGACTAATTAGGTACAATCGATCTACCTATAATATATACACGGCTACTAAATTAGAAAGAGTATTTGATTATATCTATAGTGATATCGAGATCGATATAATTTTTTTTGATATAGAAGCAGAAAAAAATGCCAGCAATTTAGCTATTATTAAAGCAATTAAGCCGAAAACTCGTTTGATTAATTGGAGCAATTGTAGACATCCTGAAGTAATAGAAAATCTTTACTCTTTGGGTATTAGAACCTTTTGCTTGAAAGACAGTCAGCCTCAAGTTATTTTTAATGCGATCGACTATATTAACAATAATCAAAATATTCTCTATCTTGATAAGCAATTAAATAACTGTCTCTATTTACTTAATAGTTAACTAAGAGGAAGATCGGGGAGTGTGGGAAATGTGGGTAGAAATTTCCCCTTTATCTTTCTTGTCCTCTTTGTCTCCTGTGTCTTCCCTATCTCCCCTGTCTTACCCCTCCCTTAAATTTATTTATCAAGAGATCTAATAAATTAAATGCGCAGGCTCTTATAACTAATCCCCAACCTGTGCAATAATATTTCGTCTACTATCATAAAAATTTCTTTACTGATTATGAATGAGACAAATGCAAATAGATCTAATGGGGATAAGCCAAGCGGAGCAGTTTTGTCCTCATCTTCGGAAGAAATTATTGCTGCGTTGGAAACTCCTGTCGATTTTAACTTTGAGTTACCCGATCCAGAAGATGAAGAAATTAAGGAATTCGATTTCCAAAAACAAGTAGAGGAAATTTGGCAAGTTTGCGATCGCTTTGATTTACAAACAGATATTTGGCGGGGACGGATCTTAAGAGCCGTCAGAGATAGAGAAAAGAAAGGTGGTGATGGTAGAGGTTCTGGTTTTCTTAATTGGCTCAAAAATAGAGAAATTACTAAATCTCAGGCTTATGCTTTAATTCAATTAGCCAATAGTGCGGATACTCTTTTAGCAGAAGGCACATTAGACCCCGGTAGTATCAATAATTTCAGTAAGCGGGCATTTGTAGAAACAGCTAAATCCAGTCCAGAGATACAACAACTAGTTAGTGAAGCTGCTCAAAAAGGCGATCGCATTACCAGAAGAGAAGTTAAACAATTATCTGATGAATGGACGGCAATGAGTTCGGAATTGTTACCAGAAGAAATTAAAGAAAAAGCTTCCGAAGGTATCTTACCTGCTCGTCACCTTGCTCCTCTAGTCAAGGAAATGGAAAAATTACCCGATATCCATTTGGGAGAAATTCAGAAAGAAATAGCCGAGTCGCCAGATATTGATACGGTTAAGCTAATGACAACAGAAGCAAAAAACTTGGCTAAATATCTGGATGCTGCTGCCCAAGTACAAACCCTGAGAGAATCTCCTGTAGATCTAGAATTAGCCTTAGAAGAAGCCATGCGCTTACAATGTATTAACACCGCAGCAGATTTAGTTAAGCAAGCTAATAATTTAGAACAAACTGTCGGTAAACTCTATACTACCTGGAAACGAATGGGCAGTTTAGCCGATCGCTTGTATGTAGAAACTGGTGCTTCTAACCCTCATCTGCGATCTTTACTTAATTGTTTAGATACTCTTACTAATGAAACCATTGAAGTTCATTTAGATGAAGGAGGCGATCGTCTAATCCGTTTGAAGATCATCTCAGAAGGAAATAACGTTTCTTCTCAAGTTGATTAGAGCAATGAACTACCGACACTTGCTACCGATTGTTTAGGCAGTTACTTTGTTTTTTAAAATACTGCTAATTTCTCGGATAACTGTTTGGCTTTGCCAATAGCTATCATGAGCTTGTCCCCAACGTAAGAGAGCGAATATTGTCTGACGTAGTGGTTGTGTCAAAAAATCAAGGAATTTAGGTTCTTGAATAATTAAATCTTGAAAATCGATATATTTTTCGTCCTTATCTATCATATCTTTCATTAATTGTTCCAAAGGAAAAGCAATTGGGTCTCCTAGATGAACGAAATTTCTCCAGGGCAGCTTTTCTCCGTTTCTTGCTTGGTAGAGATTATTTAATAGTTTTTGTAAGCATAGTGTAATATTGTGACTGCTAGAATCAGGGGTCGATTGATTGGGGTCGTCAGTAATACTAGTTAAACTAAAAATTGCGATCGGCGAACCCATAGTGTTGATACTAGCTAATCGAATTCCTTGATGAATACTGTCATCTTTTCCAGATAAGCCGAAAATAACGTCTCGAATTTGCAGCACTTCTTCATGACCAGGAACGTTTGGATCATCCCAACGAGTGGCAAACAAAATGTCAAAGAGGATAACTGTACCCCAACTATGAGTGACTAAGTGTAAGCAATCATTTGGTTCAGCATGCTGTAACACTTTAAGAGCATCAGTTTTTAATCTTTTGACAACTTTATAGCCAACATGACGACTGATATAAAGAGCAGCATCGCCAGCAAATTGTAGTAACTGCTTTTCTCGGAGGCTTCTAAACCACATCCGAGCCCATAAAGGAGAAGCTTGTAATCTTTCTAACAGCTTTGTCTCTGCTGCTTCATTGACATCACCCCAGTACAGAGGTATGTCAACAAACTCTATAGACTTAGATTGAATGCCTTCAATTAAATCTTTGGCGTATTCGGGACTTTCTCTTCTTTCACGGGTGCTTACTCCGTGTATAAATAAAATGTAGTCAGTAGCCATATAGTTACCTCCCAGTTATTTGACTTCATTAAGCGAATTTATATTTATAGGGTCTTTTAATTACTTCCATAGGATTAAACTCTTTCTCTCTCTTACTATGTAGATGTGGTTGCGGTTAAGTTATGCAGTATTATCAATATGCTTATGAATGAGAGTAGAGTCAGAAATACGTCTGGAATTCTCTAAGTTTGTCTTATCCTAGTAATGTGCAATACTTAATCAATCATGACAACAACTACATCAGGTACAAAACAGGTTTTTATCTGTGGTTCGGCATTAAAAGGACAACCAGACCATAAAAATCTCCAATCGGCAAAGTTTATCAAAGATACCAAAACTAAACCCCAGTATCGTCTTCACGCAGCCGAAAATGGCTGGCATCCTGCGATATATAGTGTCGAAACAGGAGGAATTAGCATTCCTGGGGAAATTTATGAAATGACCGAAGAACAGTATGAATATCTCTTAGCTAACGAACCACCTCATATGTATCCCGAAACGGTAAATCTAGAAGGAGATGAAACGGCGATCGCCATGCTTTATCCTCAAGAATTGGTAGAAAAATACAACTGGGAAGATATTAGCCATCTTGGCGGTTGGACAGCATATAAGGCAATAAACAGTCGATAATTGCTATTTAATTTTCCTAACCGAATTAGTGTTTGCAATAGAACAGGCGATCGCTTTTTGAATATAGTCAAGACGTTTCCTAAAATGTCTCTACATCTAATGTAATGGTCCTCCCAAAATAATTTTGGCGATCGCATCAGTCACGTCTTTTTCCTCTTCTTGTTTTAATTGTTCGTACCATTTTTGGGTTAGGTCTGGTTCTTTATTATAGATGGTATCGGTACGTTTACGGGCTTTTAAGACTAACTGTGCTACTCTTTCTTTGCGTTCGGATTCATAACGCTTCAGAGCATCTTCGACACTGATATTAGTCGTTACCAGATAGCGACACAATACTTCCGCATCTTCCATTGCCTGACAGCCTCCCTGACCTAGAGTGGGAGTGGTAGCATGACCAGCATCCCCCACTAAAGCTATTCTGCCTTTAACTAAGTGAGGTAAAGGGTCAATATCACTAATTTCTAAACGGTTTACTTGTTTGGGATCGAGTTTGTCAATCAGGTTTTGCACTGGTTGTGCCCATCCTCTAAAAGTTTCCTTTAATTCGGTGCGAATCTCTTCAGGAGGTACTTTTGTTCCTTTCCGCTTAGGACAACCAAAGAAGAAGTAAAAACGATTATCTCCAATGGGCATCATAGAAGCTCGTTTTCCTTCCCCCACATAGATTACCCAAACATCCCTTGCTGCTAGGTCTGGACTAGCTTCTACGATACCGTTCCAGTTGACGTAGCCCGCATAACGAGGTTCAACTTTACCTCCTCCTAAATATTCCCTTACTGCTGAATGAATCCCATCCGCGCCAATCACTACATCTCCCGTAGCGGTGCTGCCATCTGCAAAAATAGCGGTTGCGCTATCTACATCCTGTGTTACTTCCACACAGCACATCCCCATGCGTACATCAGATTCGCCAAAGGCATTGAGCATCATTTGTTGTAGATCGGTGCGCGAGACAGGATAGGGTCTTTGTCCTACCTGTTCCATTAAAGGAATTAGATTCACATCATTTAAAACCTCTCCTTTAAGATTGCGATATTCCATGCGGTTCATCTGTCCGCCAATGGCTGCCACCTCTTTACCTAGTCCCAATTTATTGAGAACCTTAATTCCGTTAGACCAGAGAGAAATACCCGCACCCGCAGGACGCAACTTACGAGTTTTTTCGTAAATTTCCACTTTGTATCCCGCCTGACGCATCGAAATACCCACAGCTAGCCCTGCCATTCCCGCGCCAATTACAATTGCTTTTAGATCGTACATTTTTAGTTATTGATTATTAGTCATTGGTCATCAGTTTTCCTAAAACGAAGAACAAACGACAAAGAACAAAATCACTCTCTTCCTGGCAAAATTAAATTCAGTAACAATGCAGTAATCCCTCCTGTAGAAATTCCCGAAGAAAATATGTTTTTAACTAAAGCTGGCATTTGGTCTAAGATGTCGGGGACAAAAGTAACTCCTAAGCCCAAACCTAGTGATAACGCCAGAATTATTGAATTGCGCTTAGTTAGGTCAACACAGGAGAGAATTTTGATACCCGCCACTGCTACCGTGCTGAACATAATAATGGTCGCACCACCAAGTACGGGTTGGGGTAAGGCTTGAAAAATACCAGCTACAATGGGGAATAAACCAAGGAGTATCAAGATCGCCGAAATAAAATAGCCAACATAACGACTCCCTACTCCTGTAAGCTGAATCACACCGTTATTTTGACTAAAAGTAGTATTGGGAAAAGTATTCAAACAAGCAGCGATAATTGAGTTAATCCCGTCTCCTAATACACCCCCCTTGATCCGTTTAAAGTATTTTCCTCCTGCAATTGGTTCGCCAGAAATAGCAGAAGTTGCAGTTAAATCTCCAATAGATTCGATCGCTGTGATTAAATACAAAAAGGCAAAGGGAATAAATGCTCCAAAATCGAACTCAAACCCATAGCGAAAGGGAATCGGTAAAGCGATCGCCGGTAAGCCAGCCAAATTGCTAAAATCGACCAATCCCAAAGGAATTGAGACAATATAGCCTATAGTTAGACCAACAACAATCGAAGACATCCGCAAAAAGTTGTTGGCAGTACTGTTAAGTGCCACAATTATCCCTAAAACCAACAATGCCACCCCCAGAAACACTGGACTGCCAAAGGTTCCGTTATTTTGAGCGGGTACGCCACCACCCATAGAGGTGATACCAACTTTAATTAGAGTCAAACCAATCAGAGTAACTACTACTCCTGTGACTAAGGGAGTAATAATTTTATTTGCCAAATGCAGAAAGCGACTGATAAAAATTTCTACAAATGCCCCAAAAAAGCACAAGCCAAAGACTAAACCCAAAGCATCTTGGGCATTACCGCCATTACCTTTTACTGCCAAACCCGTAGCGATAATTGGACCAATAAAAGCGAAACTCGTTCCTTGGACGCTAAGTAAACCAGAACCCACAGGACCAAATCTTTTTGCTTGAATAAAAGTAGCAATTCCCGACACTACCAAGGACATACTGAGGATAAAAGTAGTATCTGCTGGTGATGTTTCTAACGCTCCGCAAATAATTAAACCTGGAGTAATAATCCCCACAAAACAGGCAAAGACGTGCTGTAATGCCACAAAGATCGATTCTAGAAAGGGCGGATGAGCTTCTAAACCATAAATTAGATCTGATTTAAGGGCAGTAAGTGCTTCAGTTCTGGTATCCTGTATACTTTCTGCTTCTATAGCTATCTCTTGATTTGTCATTTACCGCTTTTTTATTACTGGTTGTCAAAATTCTGAATCGATCGCTCCGTACCGTGTTAGTTCAGTTTTATATCTAGATACAGATCGCGATCTGTATTAGAAAATACTGCTTTGTCTTTCTATAAATTGTCTGCATCCTTAGCAACCATTCTCAATCATGCCAATGAGCGATGTGGAGTTTTAATCTTGAACAAATTTCAATTTTTTAGAGCGGAGAGTGTCAAATCATTTTGGTAGGGCGAATCAATCTTCGCCCTTG
This sequence comes from Xenococcaceae cyanobacterium MO_188.B29, assembly GCA_030065155.1. Lineage (GTDB taxonomy): Bacteria > Cyanobacteriota > Cyanobacteriia > Cyanobacteriales > Xenococcaceae > JASJDJ01. The sequence goes on along the minus strand of JASJDI010000115.1, from coordinate 9,528 downwards.
AGATGGATATAGATCTTAGTCAACACCATTTAATTTGGTATTAGTAGAAAAAATATTGCTTTTTCTTACCAAAGTTAATTAAAGTTCACCACGAATCTCTTCAACTACTCCATCACGAATTACTACTTCTACATTCAGTTTTTTAACCAAATTGTCTCCTTTTTCCAAACGAAAGAAGCTTTCCATTTGAGCTTGGACCACTTCTTGATCTAATTCAAACAACTGTACTTGTTGTAACTGTTGTAGTAACTGATTTTTCTTATTAAGTAATTCTCCTTTTTTTTGATTCACCTGTCCCTGAATATTTTCCATTTGCTTAGCTATTTGAGGACTAGGAGGTTGGTTACTTTTTTTGCTAATTTCTTCTAGAGTTCTTTTACCCTGCATTTCTAGTTGTTGTATTTGTTGGTCAATTTGTGTAATTTGACCCTGTAGTTGCTGTTGCACTTCCTCCTTCCAACGAGTAGTTACGATCGCTTTAACCGTAACTGGGCGTTTTAGAAGTAAGCTGGAAGTTGCATAATCCATAAGAGTTTGCTCCTGGGTATTTTTTAAAGTTGGTTATGTACAGATCCAAGATTACAATACGAAAAGTATTTCTCCATCATTGAACTTTTCTGTTTTAACCTTAAAAGTAAATCGATCGAGATAAATTTTCGATTATTTTTCGGCGAATAGAGTTTCAATTAGCTGCTGATAGTTTTGTCTGATGACTGGACGCTTAATTTTCATAGTTTGAGTCATCATACCGTTATCAATACTAAAAGGCTCTAAAATTAGCTTGAAAGTGCCAATACGATCGTCTGGACGATAACCTGGACGATTTTTAACTTCGCGGTTTAATTCTTGACGGAATAAGCTTTGAATGGCCTGATTATTTAAGTCACTATTAGCGATTTCACTTTCATTAGCATCAGGACTGGGTAAATTAAGGTCTAGTTTTTGGTCATTAACCCATTGTTGTAGAGCTTCTAAGTTAGGCACAATTAAAGCACCAAGCGATCGCTGATCTTGTCCTAGTAATATAATTTGATCTATATATTTACTACGAACGCAAGCATCTTCTATGGGTTGGGGTTCGATGTTTTCACCATTGGTTAAAACAATAGTATCTTTTGCCCTACCTGTGAGTACTAAATCATTAGCAGGTGTTACCCAGCCGAGATCGCCACTATCAAACCAACCTTTTGAGTCGATCGCTTTGGCGGTAGCTTCTGGCTTTTTATAGTAACCTTGCATTACTTGTGGTCCCCGAATTAGAACCAGTCCTGTTTCTCCTGGGGGTAGAGTCTTACGAGTTTGAGGATCGACTATTTTGATTTCTGTTTCGGGAATGGGTTGTCCTGACGATCCTCTAAGATTATGTTTAGGTCTGCGGGCATTAGTTAAAGGAGAGGTTTCTGTCAGTCCGTATCCGACTAATAAACAAATACCAACTATTTCATAAAAAGTATCTAAATGTTTAGCCAGAGAGCCACCTCCACTGCCTAAATATTTGACGTTTCCTCCTACAGCTTCACGCACTTTTTGGTAGACAATCTTGTTGCCTAAACTGTGTCCAGGCGCAAGTACAGTGGCTATAGCGCGAGCTTTAATTTTTTCTATAGGCGAAGCATCTATATGTTCTAAACTCAATCCCTCGGCAATTCTTTTGGCGGTAATATAATTTTCAGAAATATTAAAGAAAAAGTTAATTAGTTTTTGTTTACCAGCAGATTGATCTCGAAATTGTTTTTGTACTCCTTCATAAAGAGATTCCCATAAACGGGGAACACCTATCATAATGTGAGGCTTATATTTTTGTAAGTCTTGTTTGAACGAGCGTATATTGGTATAGTGCATAGTGCAGCCTTGGGAAAGAAAGAAATATTCAAAGCTACGTTCGTAAACGTGCCAACTAGGAAGAATAGTAAGTACGCGATCGCCTATCTCTGGTTGGATAATTGCTATTATGCTGCTTACCTGATGCAATAAGTTAGCGTGGGATAACATTGCCCCTTTCGGTTTACCTGTTGTTCCCGAAGTATAAATTAGAGTGGCTAAAGCTTGTTTATCTTGTTCTACAGGTTGTAGTTGGTGCTTCTCCCCCGCAGACATGAGTTGGGCAAAGTTAACTATCTGGTGAGGTATATCTTCTGGTGGAGTTTCTTCAGATAGCAAGACAATTAAATCTAAGGAAAAATCATCTAATTCAGGACGCAGTTTAGCTAAAGTTTGCAGATCTTCTACCACCAAACTAGTGCTATCACTATCTTGAAAGATGTAGAGTAACTCTTGTCTTTCTGCCTTAGAAGAACGAACTGCATCAGCTGCACCAGCAGTCATAATTCCCTGATCGGCAATAAACCAGCGAGGACTATTATCAGAAAAAAGTGCCACTTTACTCCCAGATTTTACACCTAATGCTTGGAGTCCTGAGGCAAATTGCTGAATTTGTTGATATAACTGCTGATAAGTAAGAGAAACCTTGGGTTCGGTGTGAGGGGCATCTAGAGCAACAGTATCCCCAAATTTCTTGGCTGCTATCTGCCAAACTGCTGCTAAAGACTGAATTGAAGTATAGTCAACAGGATCGATCGAGTTTTTGAGCTTATTCATAGTGATAACAAAATTAATAGTGAGATCTTAATTGTCAATATTATGCAGTTAGTCTACACCTCAATACCAGGGGGAAAATTCAGGTTTTTTCCTAGTCCATTGTGAAAGTTAATCACAGCTAACTAACTTTTGAGTTAAAAAGCTCTCTCTGCAACTATTCGTAACATAGTTTCGATATTCAACTTAACAATCTGGGCATTCTAAACTTAGAAAATATCTCTATTTCCCTAGAAAATGAAGTAGAGGTAGGTACACAATACTGTTCGGTTAAGAAAAGTTGCTGGGTTGGGAAAGCAGGGGGAGCGGAGGAAGCAGGGGAGCAGGGGGAGAATAAATTATGCTTATCCGAACAGTATTGGGTAGGTAAAACCTTTACTATTATCATTCCTGTTACATACTCCTAGTGGCTCATCATCAGAAACCATGAGGGTTTGAGGATTTGCTCCTAATCAAACAAAACTTTCTATTTATTTAATTTTAATAATTGTTATAAGCTTAAGGTAATATCAAATTTTTCTTTAAGTTACAGTCCATAACTTTATGTATTATCCAAAAAGCATAAATTTGCTAGCAATTTGTGTTGGTTCTTGTGTCAGCCTAGAGGCTTGTAGCCTTTCTCCATTACCAACAGATGCAGCAGACAAGAGTTTAGGGGGACAGTTAACTATTACAGGGGCAAGTACAGCTAAACCTCTGGTTAGTCAAATAGCTCAACGTTTTGAAGCACAAAATCCTCAAGTGACAATTAATATCAAAACCAACGATCAATCTCAAGGGTTAGAAGATACAGCCACAGAAAGAGTTGATATTGGGATGGTTTCCCGTGCTTTAACCCAATCTGAAAAACAAGAGTTTCAAGACTTTGCCATTGCCCGCGAGGGAATTGGGATTATTGTCCATCAAGATAATCCTCTTGATTCTCTTAGTCATATAGACATATTAAACATATATACAGGCAGAATCGATAATTGGCGGGAAGTTGGCGGAATCAATAGTTCTATTCGAGTAGTACATAAATCACCTGAAAATTCTACTCAAGAGTTATTTTTAGACTACTTTCAACTTGATAATTCCCAAATTGAAGTTAATGCCGTAAGTCAGGATAATCTGCAAAAGATTGAAACCATAGCTAGTAATCCTGATGCCATTGGCTATGCATCTGTTGCCATAGCTGAATACAACATTGATAATGGTGTACCGATTAAATTATTACCTGTTAGCGGTATCGAAGCTACAACAGAATCAGTACAGGATGGTAGTTTTCCCCTATCTCGTCCTTTGAATTTAGTCACTAAAACTGAACCATCAGGACTAACCAAAAAATTTATTGAGTTTGCTCAATCGGAAAAAGTTCATGACTTGGTTACAAGGCACTATTTTTTCCCAATTAACCATGAGGTTCACTAAATAATACCAAAGAGCATTTTAATTTACGGATTAAGCGATCGCTTGTATCTCCTACCGCTAAACCCCCTGCAGTACGGTAGCGTACCGCACCTAATATGACCATCTCATAGGAACTGGCATTAGCAATAATTGCTGTTGCTGCATCATCATAACGAATAGATTTGATGGCTATATCTATTTGTGGTTTGAGTTGCTGAACAAGATTATGCAAGTTGATTTCAAAAGACTTCACTTCTTCTAGAGACGTTTGCCGATTAGCCACATGAAATAGGGTAATAGTAGCTTGATTTTCTTCGGCAAATAGTTGGGCAAATCTGATCATGCGGATAGCCTGAGGAGTAATACTCTTAATCGGTACTAAAATTTTATGGATATCGATGGGTTCTTCTACCAGCTTGAGGACAGCTACAGGACAATGAGCAGACCAAAAAACACTATCTATTACACTACCAAACAAGCGATCGCGGAGGCGATTATGATTACTTAATCCAATTAAGATTAAACTAGCATTTTTTTCCCTGGCAGCACGACAAATTCCCTGAGCAACATCATCATCAATACGTACTAGGGGATTGCTTTTGACCTTAAATTCTCTGGCAACTTCCAGGGCATTTTTTAGGAGTTTTCTACTCTGTTTCACCCTTTCTTTTAAAGCTGGATTTCCCATATAAACATGGGCTTGAGTAACTGATAAAGGAATCACTACTCCAGACTCATGATGAACAATTAAGGCTGCCATCTCAATTAAATATCTTTCTGTCTGAGGATTGGCAATAGGCACAACCACTTTAAATAAAGAAGAGAAGGGGTATTTTTGTGACTGATTTGCTTCTAATTCTGCTGCGGGATCGGTATATAAAAAAGCAGAATCTAAAGAAGTATCTGCATCATTACCTTCAAGATTATCCGCAGTTAAATTAGATACTGGTACAGATAAATTAGAAGCGAATTTAGCGGTTAAAATTGGCCCAGCAATAGAAGTAACTAGCATTAAGACAATTACTACATTAAAAACAGAATCACTAATTAAGCCTGAATTTACTCCCGCCAACGCAGCAGCGAGAGTCGCAGCTACTTGAGGTAGAGATAAGGACCACATAGTCAAGGCTTCATTCCAACTGTAGCTATAGAGTAATTTAGCAATGAATCCTGCTAGAAATTTACTGGCAAATAATCCTCCCACAATAGCTACAGTCAACCATAACTCTGAAGTTAGGGTAGTTATGAAACTAGGAATATCGAGTAATAAACCCATATCTACGAAGAAAAAGGGGATAAATAGGGTACTGCCGATAAATTCTACTTTTTCTTCTACAGGACTTCTCCCCACTACATCATTCACTGCTAGTCCAGCTAGAAATGCGCCAACAATTTTATCAACATTGATAATCTGCGCTCCCACAGCAGCCAAAAATACGGCTAGTAAAATAAAGAGAAACTGATTGCTTTCTTCGTCTCCAGTGCGCCGAAAGTATTCTTTTCCAGCCTTATCTAAACCAAATAAAACTAGTCCTGCATATAGCCCTAAAGAAACTAATTGAATCAACAAACTAGTAGCCGAAAAATCTCCAGCATGAATAGAAACACAAATAGCCAATACTAGTAAGGCAGCAATATCAGTAAAAATAGTCGCCCCAATAGTAACAGTTACTGCCTCATTGCCTACCACTCCCAAGCGATTAACAATGGGATAACCCAAAAGAGTATGAGAAGCTAATAGCGAGCCTACTAAGATAGAAGCATTTAAGCCCATACCAAAAGAATAAGCGATCGCTCCTCCTGTTACCAGAGGGACAAGAAAAGTAGCTATCCCAAAACCAAGGGAACGATCTTTTGTTTTGCGGAATTCCTCGAGATCGATTTCTAATCCTGCTACAAACATCAAGTAGATTTTGCCAATATCCGATAACAAGGTCATTGTTTCGGTTTCTGCATTTAATAGACTCAAACCATTAGGACCCAAAATAATTCCTGCAAATAATAATCCCACTAACCCAGGAAGTTTTAATCTCTCAAAGAGGGGTGGGAGAGTAAGGATTACTAGTAGTAGCAGAGTAAAAGGAACAATGGGACTACTGTTAAAAGCTTTGATTAATGATTCCATAGCAAGGAGATAAGTTATGTTATCTCTCAAGTAGGAGAGACAGTATTAGATTATAGCCATTCTCAATTAAATAAGGGTCTGGCATTGCCAAACCCCTACTAGATATTAACCAGCTATCAGCCTTCAGCTTTTTGCTGATAATTCATTACTCATTACTTCTTACTCACTACTCACTACTCCCTACTCCCTACTCCCTACTCACTTATGCCCCTACTGCTTCTTTAGCTGCGTACATTACCTCTAAAGTAATCTCACTCATCCCTCTTTCACGGGCAAATTTTTCCGTATTGCGTTTCACTTTACCGCGTACAAAACCAGGAACTTTATTTAATTCTGCTTGAGCTTCTTTATGCCAATTTAAGTCAGAATCAGCAGAAATTCCTTTGGTAATTACTTCTTTAGTATCGTGTCCACCGAAGATTTCTAATAAATGATCTTCCATGCCTAGAGTAAAAGAATTGTAGACTAAATCAGCAATTTGATTAGTACCTTCGTAACCGACAAAAGGTTTATAACCAATGGGGAAGTTTTGGATGTGGATAGGAGAAGCAATTACACCACAGGGAATATTGAGACGTTTACCGACATGACGTTCCATTTGTGTACCAAAGATAGCTGCGGGTTCAAGACGAGCGATCGCATCCCCAATTTCCGCGTTATCATCACTAATAAGCACTTCATCGCAGTATTCACTTACTTGTTCTTTAAACCAGTCTGCATCGTATTTACAGTAAGTACCAGCTAGAACGACATGAATACCCATTTCCCGCGCTAAAATTTTGGTCATGGCTACTGCGTGGGTATTGTCACCAAAGACAACGGCTTTTTTACCAGTTAAGTTTTGACAGTCGATGGAACGAGAAAACCAAGCTGCTTGAGATACATACAGGGTTTGGTTATTAATATATTCTTCGTAATCTACTGCTGCACCTTGAGCGTTAATTACTTGCTGAATTTTACGAATACAACGAGCAGTTTCTACTACTCCCATGGGTGCGATGTCTACATAAGGCATACCGAATTCTGCTTCGAGGTATTTAGCAGTCAGTAAACCCAATTCTCTGTAGGGTACAAGATTGAACCAAGCGCGGGGCAAGTTTTTGAGATTATGTACAGATGCACCTTCTGGAATTACTTCATTTACTTCTATACCCAAATCTGCCATTAATCGCTTTAATTCGGTGCAGTCATGTTGGTTATGGAAGCCTAGGGTAGACATGCCGATGATATTAACAGAAGGTTTCTCAGTTTTACCTGTGGGTAATTCGCCTTTTTTTTGTGCCTTCTTAAGATAAAATTTTACTACCTGATCCAGAGTGCGATCGGCTGCTTGCAATTCATTAACCCGATAATGGTTAACATCGGCTAACATCACATCACCATTAGAATCTAGCTGGGCGCGATCGACAAAGTTTTGTAAATCTTCTTGTAAGATACTGGATGTACAAGTAGGAGTAAGAATAATTAAATCTGGTTTTTCTTCTTTGTCTTTGCGAGTAATATTATCAACTACTTTTTCTTGAGAACCTCTTGCCAAAACATTGCGATCGACTACACTAGCTGTAACAGGAGTAAAGTTTCTCTCCCGCTCCAACATCGATCGCATTACATTAAAATAGTCATCTCCCAAAGGTGCGTGCATAATAGCATGAACATTTTTGAAAGAACTAGCAATGCGTAAAGTCCCAATGTGAGCAGGACCTGCATACATCCAGTAAGCTAATTTCATAAATTAATTTCTCCTCTAGTACTTAAGATTTAGTCTGTAAAGATGGTATTAGAAGCAATCGATCGCGCTTAATTAACTTGAGCTAAGAACTTTTGTGTTAATCAATGTTAGTTTGCTAAAAATTTCTTTGCTTTCTGATTTTCTCAGATTTAACTAACTAGGGGAGTGAAGAGATATAGATAGTTAATTAAGTTTATTATTCTTCAAATCTTGTTAAAGAATCTGTCTTCTGCCCTCTGTCTTTCAAGAGGATGATTTTTCGATTTAATGTTTTAGGTAGGTGCGGGAGGCGTAGGGAGTATGGCACCGCTTATCTTCCTTGTCTCCCTCTCTTGGTCGGCTTGCTCTAGGTGAGACGGGGTTCTCAAGGTGCGGAATTTACTTCCGCACACGCCCCCTCGAAACCTCACCGAGTTCCGACCGCTTGTCTTACCCTTCTCTTGAATTTAGGCAATAGGTCTAATTTTGTACTTGTGCGCCGTGACTACGAGGATCATCGCTATTACTAGTTTGAGTTGAGACAGGAGCCTCAAACTGAGAAACTTGTCCACTAGAGTAAGTATAGGGTAAAGGATTATTAGCAATTAAAGCATCTAAATCAGCTTCTAAAATAGAGCGAGGTTGTTCACCAATAGATTCGGCGATCGCTTCTCCCGATTGATTTATAAAGACAAAATGGGGAATACCATCCACCCGATAACGGAGAATTTCAGGCAACCATTTGGTATTATCTACATTCAGCATGACAAAGTTAACGTCTTGCCCATATTTTTGTTTTATTTCCGCTAAATCTCCAGCCATTGCCTGACAAGAAGTACACCAATCAGCATAAAATTCCGTTAAACTAGGCTTGCCATTACTAAGAGCAACATCTAACGGCGTAGATGCTTTTACTTGTGCTTCAATTGAAGAGGAACTAACTTCTGTTTGTAAACCAAGAAAAATTGCCACACTAAGGCTAACGGCAGTAATAGCAATCAAAATATTGCGGAGAAAATTACTGTTATTAGACTGAGATTCAGATAAATTATCGCTCATTAGTTAAAGTTGGTATATATTATTTCTTCTCTTATTTTATATAGGTTGAAGCAAGAAATTTTCCAACTGCGGAGGTTGTTTAGATGAAAAAAAGAGTTACTCTTACTTTTCCGCAAACTACGGTACATATGCCTATTACTTATAAGTTGGCAAAAGATTTTAATGTTGCTGCTAATATTATTCGCGCTCAAGTTGCCCCCAATCAAATAGGTAAACTAGTAGTAGAATTGCAAGGAGATATCGATGAAATTCAAGCAGCGATCGAATGGATGCGCATACAAGATATTGATGTCTCTTCTGCTAGTGGAGAAATTGCGATCGATGAAGATAGTTGTGTAGACTGTGGTTTATGTACGGGAGTTTGTCCTACTCAAGCACTAATTCTCGATCCAGAATCTTTTCAATTAGTCTTTAAGCGATCGCGCTGTGTTGTCTGTGAGCAGTGTATCCCTACTTGCCCTGTGGGGGCAATATCAACCAATCTGTAATAATAATGTGCTTTAACCGCTCAAGGAGACATTGAAATTAAACCGCGTCTAGTTTGAAACCAGTAGTTTTTTAGATAACTTTTTTAGGGAGTCGGGAGTCGGGAGTCGGGAGTAGGAAATAAAAATTGCTTCTTTAAAAAACTCCAGTTCTCTATATGGACGCG
>JASJDI010000114.1 GCA_030065155.1 Xenococcaceae cyanobacterium MO_188.B29 | reverse complement strand
AGACAAAAGTGAAACTGAGTATTCTGGGGATTTTGTTGAACTGCCTGGCGATATAAAGCGATTACTTGGGGCAATTTCCCTTTAATAGTTAATATTTGAGCCAAACTTTGATATGCCGAGAAAAAATCTGGTTGAAGTTTAATTGCTTGTCGATAACAGGCAATGGCTTTATTGAGTTTTTTATATTTCCATAAGCTATTACCTAGGGCATAATGTTGTTGAGCATCTGCCCAATCAGGTTCTAGGGTTAAGGCTTCGTACCAAGATTCAAGAGCTTTTGCTTCTTTCCCTATTTCCCGAAATACTCTAGCCAGATTGCGATAAGCTCCAGCAAATTTAGGGTTGAGTTCAATCGCTTTTTCATAACATTCGATCGCATTTTGCCATTGTTTTTGCTGGGCATATAAGCTACCCAAATCCGCATGTAATTCTGCTGCTTCAGGCTTCTCAGAGATTAGTTGAGTATATTTGGCTATATTTTCTGTGGTAAAGGAGGATTGCTTAGGAGAAAGTTTGGATTTTTTCTTCATGTTCACCTTGATTTATGTGAATTTTATCAAACTCCATAGATTGAAAATATTTAATTCAGTTCATAGAGAAAAGTCATTGGTCATGTGAGTTATTATGCCCTCACTCTTATCACGTATTCAGAAATACCTACTGGCTTAATTTATTCATAACAATCTATTGCAATTGTTGAAGTATTAATAAGACGGTCTAAATGGACTATCGGGAACGTGCTATTTATTAGTAAGAATTATTAATAAGCAAATAACTTAAAAAACAACATTATTATTCATCATTAGTGATTTATGTCTTGAAAGATATAGTACATAACTCGATCTCAAATTGGTGAAATTAGCTTTAAAAACTTCAATAAATAGAACTTTATGAATAGGATCTTATTAAGATGAACTGTCATCAGTGTCAAAAAAATTGTTACTCAATTAAGCAGAAACATAGCTGGTGGACAAGATTAACCAAAAAGTATCGAAAGGAACCTCTACTGGCGATAGATGGCAATATAGCTTTAGTGGGAACGCCAAATGTGGGCAAAAGCGTCTTATTTAATCGACTCACAGGAAATTACGTCACTGTTTCCAACTATCCAGGGACAACAGTGGAAGTAAGTCGAGGCATAGCTAAGATTAAAGACTATCAAATTAGAGTCATCGATACCCCAGGCATGTACTCTCTAGTGCCAATTAGTGAAGAAGAACAAGTATCTAGAGACTTGCTGTTAGAGGAATCATTAGATATGGTGATTCATGTGGTAGATGCCAAAAATTTAGGACGAATGCTGCCTTTAACTTTTCAACTAATGGAGGCGGGATTAACTGTAATTTTGGCAATCAACATGATTGATGAAGCGGAACAATTGGGGCTGAAGGTAGAACCAGACGCTTTGAAAATAGAATTAGGCATACCTGTAGTTGTGATGTCTGCTGCTTTAAATCGAGGTGTGAGGGAACTTAAACAAACCATACTCCAGTTGTTATCATTCCAGCCAGAGCCAGATTCGGCTAATGTGGAGATGGTAAGATGACGAATCCGATTATTTATCCCGAACCAATCGAACAAGCGATCGCTTCTCTAGAAAACTGGCTGCAAAGTATAGGAGAGCAAAATATTCTGAGGCACTATTCTCTTTCTCCTCGTAGTCTCGCTCTACTGTTACTCCAAAAAGACCCCACTATTTGGCAAACTCTCAAACAAGATGATAAACAGCAGCAAGAAGTTGAAGTATTGCTTACAGTGGCGGAAAATCAACTGCAATATCCTGTAGATTTAGCGATCGCCGAAAGCAGAGAAAAACACGCCCGCAATCTGGCAGGAATTACTATCCAGACAACTCAACCTGCTGCCAATTCTACTCAAGAAATCCTCCACCGTCTAAGCGTTAATCCCATTACAGGATTTCCCATCTTAATGGTCATTCTGTACTTTGGCGTTTACAAGTTTGTCGGTGAATTTGGGGCAGGAGAATTAGTCGATCGCATAGAAGGTTTTTTTGAAGGGCAAATCAATCCTATCGTCAATCAGATTGTTGCCCAAATCTTACCTTGGCAACCTCTACAAGATTTAATTGGTAACGATTACGGCATCATTACTTTAGGTATTCGCTATGCTACCGCTATTGTTTTACCCGTAGTGGCTACCTACTTCCTCATGTTTTCCCTTTTAGAGGACAGTGGTTATCTGCCCAGAATGTCTTTAATGCTCGATCGTCTCTTTAAATCCATTGGACTATCAGGAAGAGCAGTGATCCCCATGGTTTTGGGCTTAGGTTGCGATACTATGGCAACTATGGTTACTCGTACTTTAGAAACCAAACGGGAAAGATTGATCGCTACTTTTTTACTCTCTCTGGCGGTTCCTTGTGCAGCGCAGTGGGGAGTAATCTTAGGATTATTGGCACAAAAACCCGCAGCTTTGATGGTTTGGGGTGGATTGATTGTGGCAATTTTTTTGTTTGTTGGCTACCTCAGTGCTAAATTCTTTCCTGGGACATCAGGAGCATTTTATTTAGAAATTCCTCCTCTAAGACTACCCAAATTAGGGAATATTCTCACCAAAACCTGGATACGAATGAAATGGTACTTTTGGGAAATATTACCGCTATTTATTTGGGCATCGGTGTTGATTTGGTTAGGAAAACTTACAGGCTTATTCGATCTAATCATCAGAGGTATCGAACCCTTTGCCGTAGCTATTGGAATGCCTCCAGACACTGCTCCCATTTTTCTTTATGGATTTTTCCGTCGAGATTATGGAGCAGCAGGACTATTTGATATACAGCAGCAAGGTGGACTAACAGGTAATCAATTAGTAGTAGCTGCTGTGGTGCTAACTCTATTTTTACCCTGCATTGCCCAGTTACAAATCATGATTAAAGAACAAGGTCTAAAGACGACTGCCATAATGGTTGCGTTTATAGTTCCTTTTGCTTTTCTGATTGGTTACTGCGTCAATCTATTTTTAAATGTATTAGGAGTGACATTATGAATGCTTTATCTAAAGTTCAAATTGGTCAAGTGCAAACAGTAGCTCAGTTACAAACTCAGGATATCACCATACGGCGCAAACTCATGGCGTTGGGAATTACCCCAGGTAGCAGTCTGGTTTTAGAACAACGCTTCCCTTCCTATGTTGTCAAAGTAGGATATACCCGCGCTGCTTTAGATCGAGAAATTGCTGCCAGTATTTTCGTCAGATGAATTAATATAACCTTGTCGTAGGGAGTTTCCATGGAAAGTCTCTACTATCGATCGCTATTGCTAGAGTTGTTAACTGGATGATTTTTATCTTCAGACCATTTGGCAGGATTAGTAATAATATATTCTCGAATTATATCTAATGAACCATCATTACGAATAATATGTTCATAAAATCTAGATTGCCATGCGAAGTAATCATGATTATTTTGTTTACACCATCGCGTTACAGCAGATTTATAGGAACGAATAATTACACTAAGTGACCCAGATTGTGGCGATAATTCAGACATTAATTGCGATAAATCATAATCATTATTCGTTGTAGTAGGTACGTACCATGTTACGTCCCTACAAGGATTATCGGGATTGTCGATCGCAATAATTCCATGAATATGATTGGGCATTATAATATATTCATCTAAATAGTTATATTTTGAATGTTGCGGTATTTCCAACCAAAATTGATTGGCGATTTTTCCTATAGGGGATAATTGCATTTTGTGATTAACTATATTGCCAAAATAGCAATGTTTTTTATAGGTACAAATTGTTACAAAATAATAGCCGTTAGCTGCATAATTTCTATTTGGTAATCTGAGCGATTTACGCCTAGATCTATTTTGACGCGATGTCATAATTAGGGGCAAATAATAATGTGGGGATGTACCATGGTACGTCCCCACAGGGTTATATTTTTATGTTGCCCAGATTGAATTAATTATTAATCAATTCCTTCAATCTTGTCTTCTACTTCTTGATACAATTCCCTCAGTCGATCGAGGTTTTCTTCACTAGTTTCCCAGTAACCACGACCGTTAACTTCTAGCAAAGTACCCACAATCTTACGGAAAGAATTGGGGTTGAGATCCATCAGCCGTTTGCACATTTCAGGATCGTCGATGAAGGTAGTATTAACATCTTCGTAAACCCAGTTATCTACAGCATCAGCAGTGGCACTCCAGCCCATAGTATTCACTAACCGCTTGGATAGTTCGCGCACACCTTCATAACCGTGACTTAGCATACCTTCATACCATTTAGGATTGAGTAATTTTGTACGGGCATCTAAGCGGACAGTTTCAGAAAGGGTGCGAATTTGGGCGTTAGCAGTAGTCGTATCAGCGATAAATGCGGTAGGTTTTTTACCATCATCTCTTAAGCTGGCTACAACTTTAGTGGGATCGGAGTCGAAGTAGTGGGATACATCAGTGAGACTAATCTCTGAAGAATCCAAGTTTTGAAAAGTAACATCAGCAGTTTTGAGGGAATTCTCAAAGATTTGCCGACCTTCTTTCATTACACCAGGATTATCGGAGTCAAAAGCAAAAGATTTGCGGTTGAGGTACATATCTTGTAACTCTTTTTCTTCTTCCCAAGTACTGTTTTCTACAGCTAGGTTGATATTAGAGGAGTAAGAACCAGAGGCATTAGAGAAAATGCGGGTAGCTGCTTGACGCAAATTAATACCCATTTCTTCTGCTTGTTCCATGGCGTGTTTGCGGACAAAGTTCATCTCAATTGGTTCGTCTGCTTCTGCTGCCATTTTTACGGCTTGATCTAACAGGTTCATTTGGTTGATGAACAAGTCGCGGAAGACCCCAGAACAGTTTACTACCACGTCGATACGGGGACGACCTAATTCTTCGAGAGGAATTAATTCCAGTTTGTTAACCCTTCCCAAAGCATCAGGTACAGGACGAACCCCTACCATCCACATAATCTGTGCTAAAGATTCACCGTAGGTTTTGATATTATCTGTTCCCCAAAGGACACAAGCAATAGTTTCTGGATATTCACCATTATTATCTAGCTTTTGTCTTTCTAAAAGTCTATCCACTACAACTTTGGCACATTTAACCGCAGCTAAGGTAGGAATAGACTGGGGATCGAGAGCGTGAATGTTCTTACCTGTAGGTAATACGTTAGGATTACGGATTGGATCTCCGCCAGGCCCTGGTAAGACGTATTCTCCTTCTAAGGCTTGGAGTAAACCACCTAATTCATTATCGGCACAAACTTGTTCTAAGCAGAATTCTAAATATTCAAACAGAGGTTTGAGTAATTCTTTGTCTACATTGCTATACCCCAAATTATATAATGCTTCTACCCAAGGTTCTTTTTTACCGATGTTGAGGAAGTTGAGTTTAGAAACCATGGAAACTCTTCCTTCGGCATCGATCTGGGCTTTAACTAGTGCTGATACAGCAGCGCGAGTTGCTTGAGTAATATCTTGAAATAGTTGCACATCCGCTAAGACACCGCGATCGTTGTTAGCGTAAATTTCATCAATATCTCGATCGATACTTTGGGCAATAATCCGAGGAAGAGAAACGATTTCTTCTTCTTCTCGATCGAGGGATGCTATGTTAACTAAAGTGGCGATCGCTTCTTCGGCTGTAGGGGGTTTACCAATAACATGTAAGCCACAAGGTAACAACCTAGATTCGATTTCCATTAGTTTTTTGTAAACCAAACCGACAATAGTATCCCGTTCCTCTTGGGACATTTCTTTGGCATCGGTTTCGGGTAAGGCAATATCTTTATCTAGATTAACCACACGGCATTTATCCATGATAGTATCGACAATTTGAATCCCTCTTGCCCCATCTTTCAAGGTTTGGTAAGAACCAATTAATTCCCCTAATTCTTTCAAACCTTTATATAATCCAGCGTTTTCCGCAGGAGGAGTAAGGTAAGAAATGGTCGAAGCATAACTACGGCGTTTCGCGATCGTCGCTTCTGAAGGATTATTAGCAGCGTAATAGTAGATATTAGGAGTACTACCAATTAAGCTGTCAGGATAACATTCTCCAGACATCCCCATCTGCTTACCAGGCATAAATTCTAGAGAACCATGAGTCCCAAAGTGGAGAACTGCATCTGCTTTCCAGATTTCTTCTAGGTAAGTGTAGTAAGCTGCAAAACCGTGGTGGGGAGAAGCAGAACGAGAGAACAACAGTAACATGGGATCGCCTTCGTAACCGAAAGTCGGCTGTACTCCAATGAATACGTTACCGAATTCTTTGCCGTAAACCAAGAGGTTTTGCCCATCGCTATTGAGATGTCCTGGTGGTTTACCCCAATTTTCTTCTAACTTCACAGAATAAGGAGTTAAGCGTTCATACTGTTCTACCGACATCCGATAGGCAATATTTAACTCAGGGGAAGCATACTGGGCTTGGGCATCATGAATAACTGCTTCCATCAACTCTTGAGGAGAGTCAGGTAAATCTTGGACATCATAACCATTACTGTTGAGTCCCTTCATTACCTCATAAATCGACCCAAATACATCTAGGTAAGCAGCAGTACCGACATTGCCTTTATCGGGAGGGAAGCTAAAGACGGTAATCGCAACTTTTTTATTGAGTTTAGGTTTTTTCCGCAGATTACCCCATTTCATTGCCCTACGAGCGATCGCCTCGATGCGATCTTGCAGAGCAATTGCTCTTCCTGTAGTCCCATCTCTCCCTGATAAGATAATGGGTTCGATCGCGCCGTCTAATTCGGGGATCGCAATTTGCAATGCCACTTGGATCGGATGCAAACCTAGTTCACTGGCTTCCCACTCTTCCGTCGTTTGGAATACCAAAGGTAAAGCCACCATATAGGGACGGTTGAGACGTTTTAAAGATTCGATCGCTTTGGGATGATCTTGTCTAGCAGGACCTCCTACTAAAGCAAATCCAGTTAGAGAAACAACTACATCAACTAGTGGTTGTGGTTCTGTTCCTTTTAATCCAACTTCCCAGAAGTAAGTATCGACAGGTTTAGAAAAGTCTAAACCTCCAGCAAATACGGGGATCACTCGCGCTCCCATTGCTTCTAGCTCTTGCACCATTGCTACATAGTGAGCATCATCTTGAGTAACTAAGTGTGTTCGTTGTAATACTAAGCCCACACAAGGAGCAAGAGGGTCTTTAAGATCGGCAGGAATATCACTGCGCGTGTTAAACCAGTTGAGATATTCTTTAACATCCTCAAACATATTCGGGGCAAGAGGATGCCAAATACCCATGTCAGGATAAACTATGGGTTCTGCGTATTCTACTCCTTCACTTAAATTCTTTTCTTTATAAACATATTTATCTGCCAGCATCAGCAGGAAGTTTTCCAAATTATCTGAGTTACCCCCAAGCCAATACTGAAAACTCAGCATAAAATTACGGGCATCCTGAGCTTTTTCCACAGGAAGATATTTTAAGACTTTAGGTAGAGTACGCAATAGCTTGAGCATTGCATCCTCAAAAGAACTTCCCGATTGCTGCTTGCGCTTCCGCATAAATTGCGCGATCGCGCTTTTGGACTGTCCTAACTGTGCCATGGAAAAGCTACCCATTTTGTTTAGGCGCATAACTTCTGGCATAGAAGGAAAAACTACCGCAGCATCAAGGCGATCGCGATGGGGTTTAACTGCTGCTGCTACCTTTTGTGCTAAATCTTCAATAAAAATCAATGAGGCAATAAATATATTCGCCTCAGATATATCTTTTTGAAAGTTAGCATAATTTTCTTCGTTTCTTAATTCTTCGATTAAGTAACCACTCAGTTCAACTGCTAGATGAGGATTATTTTGATTTATATTTCTAGCTGCTTGGGAAAGCGTACTTTGATACTGAGGCTCTAGCACGACATAGACCACCCTAAGCAAGTCCCGTCCATTTATTGATTCTGGTCTTACTTTCCGAATGGTGGACTTGACGTGAGTGAACATAAATTTGATTCTCCTTATCTACGATGATGGGGCGAATAGCAATATAAGGTTCTAGTAGGCTTAATTTATTTTCCTACTTAGACAACTATGGTTTCTGTTAAGTATTTTTATCAAAAAATGTTGTTAAAAAACCGTCAAATAACCGATCTGACACAATTCGATAAAAAAAATGTAATCTTTTGTTACAAATATTGACAATAATTCTGAGCGAATACTCATTTTTGTATTTACAAAAATAAACAATTTACTTTTGACAATATTGTTAAGGATTTTTTTTTGCTCTACCGATTTCAGAATTTCTTACTTATATTGGAAACCGCAATCAAAAGAAGATTGTGAGATTAAAAACGAATAAAAATGATCTTAATCTTTAATATTGCGTATATATACTGAAAAATTGCTTTTATTAAGCAATTATGAGGAGTGAATAATCATGAATAGCAGTAAACTGAGTGTTGTTGGTTTGGGTATTACAGTCTTGTGTATAACTACATTAAAGGTGAATGCTCAAGATATATCGATCGCAGAAACCAACATAAAAGAGTCTCTATCTTTTTCTACTAAGGCAGCAGATTTAGTCGAAGACAATAATTTGTATGTCAACTCTCACAAATATCAACTAGCTGAAGTTCCCTTAAATTTAGACAGATTTTGTCGAGACTATCCTTATAATTCTCGTTGTGCCAATTTCCCGCCTTCAACTAGAGAATCAGAATCGCAACCAAGAAGAAAACCAACTAGCGATAATCGCGGAGAAGATTCTAAAAGTCGTTTTGGTATTGCCCCAGAAGTAAGTACCTTAGGATTAGGTGGTTCTGTTGCAGCTAGAATAATACCAGAACTTAATGCCAGAGTTGGTATCAATGGTTTTGGCGTAGGGATTGATTACGAAGAAACAGATACTACTTACGAAGGAGATATTAATTTATTTAACGTTTCCACTCTGGTTGACTATTATCCATTTAAAAGGTCTGGTTTCCATCTAAGTGCTGGATTAGTCTTTAGTGATAATGGTGCAGATGGCACAGCTAATGCTTCTAGCGGTGAAACTATCGAAATTGGTGATAGTACTTTTACTGCGGAGGAACTAGGTTCTGTAGATGCAGAGGTTTCTCTTACTAGTGATGTTGCTCCTTATTTGGGTATTGGTTGGGGAAATCCCGTCGCTAAAAATAAAAATTTAGGATTTTGGTTCAATTTAGGAGTCATGTTTGGAGGCTCACCAGAGGTTGCTATTACTCCTAATTTTGGTTCAGCAGCTACTCCTGCTATACAAGCAGAGATTAACCAAGCGATCGAGAGAGAAGTAGACGACATTGAAGACGATCTCGATTTTATTAATATATATCCCGTACTTTCTCTAGGATTGTATTATCATTTCTAAAATTAACAATTGATAATCCCTAGTATAATCCCACGTTATTTCTACGTGGGATGGTTTAAAAGGTAAATAAAGTAAATTTTTGCCAAGATTATCTTGACAAATTGCGCACAAAATAAATTTGCCACCAACTAGTTTAAACTGAGAAAATACTGATATCAGTCTGTATAATTTTGCAGGAGTGGCACAGAGAAACTAGGCAATGTTAAATCAATTATTAGGCGGTCGCTACCGAGTCCTACAAGCTTTGGGAGAAGGAGGATTAGCCAAAACTTACATTGCGGAAGACCATCATCGACCTGGTCATCCTAAGTGTGCTGTCAAATTTCTCAAGCTTGCTAGTCATGAGCCTGACTTCTTACCTACAGCTAGACGTCTTTTTAAAAAAGAAGCAGAAATTCTCGAAAAGTTGGGTCATCATGACCAAATTCCTCAGTCATTCGCTTACTTTGAAGAAAACCAGGAATTCTATTTAGTACAAGAGTTTATTGAAGGTCATACTCTCCGTACAGAACTACCCAGGGGTCAACGTTGGTTTGAAAGCCAAGTAATTCAGATGCTCCAAGATGTCTTGCAAATCTTGGAATTTGTTCATAGCTTTGGGGTAATTCACCGCGATATCAATCCCAACAATTTGATTAGACGACAAAAAGATAATCGATTAGTGTTAATTGATTTTGGTGCAGTTAAGCAAGTTCGCACTCCAAACATTGCAACTCAGGAGTTAGTCACTCAGAAGACTATTTCTATTGGTACTAAAGGATATATGCCCACAGAGCAAGTCAGAGGTAAACCCCGCTTTAGCAGTGACATTTATGCCTTAGGAATGATCGCTATCCAAGCCATTACAGGATTACATCCCATTAATTTTCAGGAAGACAGTGAAGGGGAAATAATCTGGCAAGAGTGTGCAAAGGTTAGCGATGAGCTAGCTGCTATCCTTACCAAGATGGTACGCTATCACTTTCAAGACCGTTATCAGTCTGTGAGCGAAGTACTGCAAGCACTTCAACTATTACCCCATAATTTTAATCTCTTCCAAGCAACCTTAGATGATAGACAGATAAGGTTAGAAGTAGACCTTGAAACTAAGCTACAGGAAACCAACTTTTATCCCAATATTAATGATCTCGACCCTGATCCTTGGACTCCTTGGAATCCAGATGCACTTACTCAAGCAGACCAAGAAGAAACAAAGATAGCTCCAGAGGTTGAAGAGTCAACTTCAGAAGTAGTTCCCGAGCCAAAAAAGGTTTTCAAGCTAGTTTTTCCCAAAGATTCCGAAGAGTCAACTTCAGAAGTAGTTCCCGAGCCAAAAAAGGCTTTCAAGCTAGTTTTTCCAGAAGATTCCTTAGCACCACCAAAAGATTTAGAGCTAAGTCCTACTCCTATTGTTATGTATCTCAATAAATTCAAACTGTTTATAGGTGCAGGTCTGGCATCTGTACTTGTTGGTATATTCGCTGGTTATAGTTACATGACTCACAGACAGCATTCCTTGCAGGTAAAAGTAGCTTTAGAGAAAATTGAAGCACTCAAGTCAGCTAAAAAATATCAAGAATGCTTACTGCAAGCAGAAACATTTACCCAAAATCATTCAGACTTATATGCTCAGGTAGAAAATTTCCTCCATGAATGCCAGCAGGGTCAAAATAAAGGTAAACTCGATCGAGCGATCGAGTTGGCAACACAAAGTAATTTTAAAGAAGCGATCGCTCTTGCTACTCAAGTTCCTGTAGCTAACAATAATCATTTAGAAGCACAAAAGCTGATATCGCAGTGGTCTGAAAGAATTTTCCAAACCGCCAGTAGTAAGTACGAAGAAGGGAATCTTGAAGAAGCAGTAGGAATATTATTGTCAGATATTCCTGATGATAGTCCTATGACTACAAAAGTAAAGATGACCATTACGCAATGGAATGACGAATGGGAACAAAATAAGACTCATCTGCAAGAAGCTCAACAAGCAATAGATGAGAATCGTTGGCAGGATGCCATCAATGCAGCCCAAAAAATTAGCAATAATAATTATTGGCAGAAGCAAAGCGAACCAATTATCCAAAAGGCAGAAGCCGAAATCGCCTCCGCTCAAACTACCTCTCAGAAAGCATACCAACCTAATTCCAGGTCAGTTCCTCGCTCTAGCCCCAATTATACTCGTTCAAGATCGCTTCCTCCTTCTCGGTCAAATGCTTCTAGTTCAAGATCGCTTCCTCCTTCTCAGTCAACTGCTCCTCGTTCAAGATCCGTTCCTCGACCTACCATAATTAATCCTCGACCCAAATCAAATCCTTGGATTTGTTTAAATAATCCTAATCCTAAATGCCGTAGATAAAGGAGCGAAGCTCCAGCTATTAGCTATTAGCCGTTAGCTTTTAGCTCAGTCAAATAGAGTCTTAAACTCTACCTGACTGTAGACAACTTAAACCCTATATAGTTATTGCAACACTAAACTTTCTTGATTTGCTTCTTCGGGATGATACATTGCTGCATCTAATTTACAACCGCGATAGGCTAGGGTGTAGAGTTCTTTCAGATCTCTAATTAGGGGATAGCGAGGATTTGAACCAGTACACTGATCGTCAAAAGCTTGTTCTGCTAAAGCTTCGATTTGCTCATAGAACTCTTTTTCTTCTCCTGGTAAGACTTCTTTAATGGTCAGAGGAATATCAATTGCTACCTTCAGATTTTCGATCGCCTCAACTAATTTTTCTACTTTCTCGTCAAGAGTGTTACCTCCCAAATTTAGATGATCGGCAATTTCCGCATAACGTTCTTTAGCTTGAGGATATTCGTATTGAGGGAAAATCGCTTGTTTGAAAGGTGCATCGGTAGAATTATAGCGAATGACGTGGGTAATCATTAGGGCATTGGCTAAACCGTGGGGAACATGGAACGTTGAGCCTAGTTTATGTGCCATAGAGTGACAGATACCCAAGAAAGCATTGGCAAATGCCATCCCTGCAATGGTGGCTGCATAGTGGACTTTTTCTCTAGCTTCGGGGTCTTTTGCACCTAGTTTATATGCCCGAGGTAAGTATTTAATGAGTAGAGCGATCGCTTCTAGTGCCAGTCCATTAGTAAATTCTGTTGCTAATACAGAAACATAAGCTTCTAAAGCATGGGTTAAGGCATCGATCCCACCAAAAGCTGTGAGGGATTTAGGCATATGTAGCACTAATTCGGGGTCAACAATTGCCATGTTGGGGGTTAGAGAATAGTCTGCCAAGGGATATTTTATACCTGTACGATCGTCGGTGACAACGGCAAAGGGAGTTACTTCCGATCCTGTACCCGAAGTAGTAGGAATTGCCACCATCTGTGCTTTATTACCCAAAGTTGGTAAGTCGTAAACCCGTTTGCGGATATCCATAAATCGCATGGCAATGCCTTCAAATTCAACTTCGGGATGTTCGTACATCAACCAGATTACCTTAGCTGCATCCATAGGCGAACCTCCACCAAAAGCAATAATGATATCTGGTTGGAAGCTATTGACTCTAGCCAATCCCATTTCAATAGTGGAAAGGTTGGGATCGGGTTGGACATCATAAAACACTTGATGTTCGATATTAAGTTCATCTAAAACATCGGTGACTTCCTTCAACATTTTCATGTCAAAGAGGAACTTATCGGTAATGATAAATGCTCGCTTTTTCCCTGCTAGTTCTCCTAGGGCTACGGGCAAAGAACCATATTTAAAATAGATTTTAGGCGGTACGCGAAACCAGAGCATATTTTCTCGTCGTTCGGACACAGTTTTGATGTTGAGTAGATGACATACGCTAACGTTTTCACTGACAGAGTTACCGCCCCAAGTACCGCAACCCAAAGTTAGAGAGGGGTCTAGCTTAAAGTTATACAAATCGCCAATCGCCCCTTGAGAAGAAGGAGTATTAATTAACACTCTACCTGTGGAGACGTGGGAATCAAAATAGTTAATACGGTCTCGCGAAATAGGTGACATTTCATCGTGATTAGTAGGGGCAGTATATAGTACAGAAGTATGCCCACGTCCACCAAATAAAATTAGTTCTTCTGCTTTCTCTGTTGCTGCTTTAAAATCTGCCTCACGATACATCGCCAAGATGGGGGATAATTTTTCGATCGAAAATGGTTCGTGAATGCCCACTTCGCTGATTTCCCCAATTAAGACTTTACTACCTTCGGGAACTTCAATTCCTGCTAATTCAGCGATTTTGGCTACGGATTGACCGACAATAGCTGCATTGATGTGTCCGTCTTTAACTATGATTTGACTAACTTTTGCCTGTTCTTCTGGGGTCAAAAAATAAGCCCCTCTCAGGGCAAATTCTTCCTTGACTTGTTCATAAACTTCATCGACGACAATAACCGATTGTTCTGAGGCGCAAATCATCCCATTATCAAAAGTTTTACTCACTAAAATCGAGCTTACGGCTAATTTAATATCAGCAGTTTCATCGATGACGGCAGGAGTATTACCAGCACCTACCCCTAAAGATGGTTTACCTGAAGAATAGGCAGCTTTTACCATCCCAGGACCCCCAGTTGCCAAGATTAAATTCAGACTCGGATGCTGCATTAAAGCTTGGGAAAGTTCTACTGATGGCTCATCAATCCAACCGATAATATCTTCTGGTGCGCCTGCAGCTACGGCAGCATCTAACACTGTTTTGGCTGCTGCGATCGTACATTTTTTAGCTCTAGGATGGGGAGAAAAAATAATTGCATTACGAGTTTTCAGCGCAATTAAAGCTTTGAAAATTGCTGTAGAAGTGGGATTAGTTGTAGGGACGATTCCCGCTAAAATTCCTACTGGTTCGGCAATTTTTTTAATCCCATAATGAGGGTCTGATTCAATTACACCACAGGTAGGCTCTTGTTTGTATTTGTTGTAGATGAATTCTGAAGCAAAATGATTTTTAATTACCTTATCTTCGACGATCCCCATCCCTGTTTCGCTAACAGCTAATTTAGCTAAAGGAATGCGTTGTTCGTTAGCAGCTAAAGTGGCTTGTTTGAAGATTTTATCTACTTGTTGTTGAGTATAACTGGCGTATTCACTTTGAGCAGCTTTTACTTTTTGAATGAGAATATTTAGTTCTTCTAAGTTGGTTACTTTCATAGTTATTGTTGATTGTTAGTTTTTAGTTGTGAAGCATCGCGGTCTTGCGAGACAGTCCGTTGGCGGGGTTCCCCCGCTTAAAGGAACTGTCGAGGGCGGGGGTTTCCCCCATGAGCGAATGCTGAACCCGAAAGGCTAGTTGTTAGTTGTTAGTCATTAGCCATTAGTCATTAGTTTTTAGAAGAAGAAAGAACAAATGACCAAGAACAAATGATTAAGAACAAACAATAAAATTAATAAGCTGTAATACTGTATTCCTGAAAAATATTTTTAGCTGTGGTAACTAATTCTGGTGAGGCTGATAGTGTATTTTTAAGTTGGTATTCGTAGCCTAGCTGTTCCCATTTATATTCTCCCATTTTATGAAAGGGTAAAATTTCTACTCGATCGACATTGTTTAAACTAGAGATAAATTTAGCCAAACCTCTAATATTGTGAGGAGGATCGCTAAGATCGGGAACTAAAACAAATCTAATCCAAACTGGTTTATTAATGCTACTCAAATAACGAGCAAAATTTAGTGTTGGTTCTAGGGAAACGCTAGTAATCTGATGATATATTTGAGGGTCGAAAGATTTGATATCTAATAATACTAAATCTACACGATCTAAAACTGGTTTTGCCGTAGCTAATTTTACATAACCCGAAGTATCTAAAACTGTATGAATTCCTAACTCTTGACAACGGCGAAAAATTTCTATGATAAACTCTGGCTGCATTAAAGGCTCACCACCACTTATCGTTACTCCCCCTCCAGAAAACTTCATATAAGAATGATATTTTTGGATATCTACAATCAATTCATCCACTGTAACTTCCTTGCCATCATTGGGATATCGACAGTCAGGATTATGGCAGTAAAGACATCTAAGGGGACATCCTTGGGTAAAAATTACATAACGAATACCCGGACCATCGACTGTACCACATGTTTCTATGGAATGAATTCTACCTTTAGTCTGTTTTGTGCCATTGGTCATGTAATTATTAGTTATTAGTCTTTAATTAAAATAAGCAATGGGGAAAGACAAATGACTTTATTAGTTTTGACGATTAAGAAAATAAATTTATCTAACTCTATTTCATCATAAAATTTTGTATTTACTCTTGACCATATTTTTAAGATTTTCTTGATAAATCAATTTGACAAATTCATACTGGTTTTTTAAGCGATCGCGCAGTGCCAGGCTACGCCCGATCGCCGAAAGATTAAAATATTATTTTATTTTTTTTGAAGCTTAGATTAACTAAGCTTATTATGAGAATAAGAGTAAATAATAAATATTTTTTTTCAAGATTCTCATAGAGATAAATCTATTACACTAATAGGTTTTAAAATAACTATCTAACTAACAAAAAATAACATGAATAAAACTAAAACTGACCCCTATATTCAATTGTTAGAAATTCCTCCAGGACATCTTAATATCATGGGTTACATTGATGAATCAGCAGTCAATGGTCCTGGCACAAGAGCAGTAGTTTGGCTACAAGGATGTCTGAGGGAATGTGAAGGCTGTTTCAATCCTGAATCCTGGTCATTTGAAATTAATCAGTTAATTTCGGTAGAACATCTTGTCGAAAAAATATTAAGTAACCCTAACAACACAGGAGTAACTTTTTCTGGAGGAGAACCTTTTTGGCAAGCACCAGCGTTAACTGAAGTAGCGAAAAAAGTTAAAGCAGCAGGGCTAAACGTGATGTCTTTTACTGGCTTTACTTTAGAAAAATTAAAGTCAGAATATGCTCCTGCCTCTAGTCAGGAATTGTTAGCCCAACTTGACATTTTAATTGATGGTGCTTTTGTCAAATCTCTGGCAATTAACGATCCTAATTCTTTAGTTTCTTCTAGTAATCAAAAAGTTCATGTTTTTAATCCTGACTTAAAAGATAAATTGGATTGGGCAAGCGATCAAATAGAGATACATATTCTCAAAGATGGTAGTCGAATTATTACTGGTTTTCGTGGTTCTTTAAATTGATTTTATTGCTGGTTTTTACCTTCAAGAACATCATGAAACTTAGATACTATCGAAATTTTTTTATTTCTATAATTATCTGTTGCTTAGTTACTTTGATGAGTTTGACAACTCCTGCACTAGCTGGAGAAGAAGCGGTAGATATTTATTTTTTTCATAGTAAAACTTGTCATCATTGTCTCAAACAAAAACCAGTAATGGAAAATGTTGCTCAACTTAACAATGAGATTAAATTACACTCTTATGAGGTTAGCGAGCAACGTCAGATTTGGCAAGATTTTCTTAAGCAACATCAACTCAAATCAGAAGCAGTTCCCCGGACTGTAATTGGAGATAAGCAATTTATTGGCTATAGCGAAAGTGATGGAGAATTAGAATACAATCAGGTTTACCAAGGTTACATTGGCTATAAAAATCAAATTATCACTGCCATTGAAACTGAATTAGGACATCGAGTTAATCCAGAGGTTACAGGATTTTCTGAGAAGAATCATGGTTTTGGTTCATCCTTACCTTGGCAAATCTTAGTACTGCCAATTTTATATTTACTCGCCTATCCTCTAGTAATCAAAAAGTTTTTTACTCACCAGGAAAAATCATACTTTGGTTTAGGATTAATTGCGGTAATTATTATTAGTATTTTTGGGTTTTTCTCTATCGCCCCAGATGTAGCAATCAAAGAATTTGCTCAAAGTTTACCTTTTCCTTTGTTTGTATCTACAATTGCTCTGGCAGATGGTTTTAATCCCTGTGCTTTTACGGTTCTCATTATCCTTCTTTCCTTACTAACTCATACCCGCAGTAGAAAACAAATGGCAGTAGTTGGTTCTACTTTTGTTGCTACTTCAGCGATTATGTATTTTATTTTTATTATGGCGATGGTTTTGGTTGGTTCTTTGTTTTTAGAACAATATGGAACGATCGCTATGTTATTGTTAGGGATTATAGTCGCGATCGCGGGATTAATTAACCTTAAAGACTATTTCTTTTTTAAGCAAGGGTTTTCTCTATCTCTCTCAGCTAAACAACAATTAGCTGTTAGTAAAAAAGCTAGCCAAATTTCTCAGGAATTTAAAGCGGGTAAACAAAATAAAACTATGTTTTTCACTGCTTTAGGTGGGACAATTTTGTTGGCGATATTTGTCAACATTATTGAGTTGGGATGTACTGCTATTCTACCTGCGGTTTATATGACCAGTCTGCTGCAATATTGTGACTCAAATCGCTGGTTATGCTCCGTATTTTGGACTGCTATCTATGCAGTGATATATATTATTCCCCTAGTAGCAATTTTAGCCAACTTTATCTATTCTTTTAAATCATCAAGACTGAGTGAGAATCAAGGAAAAATCCTCAAACTAACAGCAGGAATCTTTATGTTGTTTTTTGGATTCTTAATGATTTTCAAACCAGAGTTGTTGACTTTTAGATAGTTGTCGATCGTCGATTAGGGGTTAGAAACGGAAACGAAGAACCAAGAAGAATAATGTCTTTAGAGAATTACAATTTTGACGGTTTTATTATTAATTTATATGTTGATGAACAAGGAGACTGGTTAGCACATTTTCAGGAAATACCAACAATTTCTGCTTTTGGTGATACTCCTCAAGAAGCTTTACAAGAATTAAAAATCGCTTGGGAATTAGTAAAAGATGATTATAAAACGAAGAATCGCGAAATTCCTATAGCTACTAATAGAGGGAAGATTGTTAATTAATATAGTTTCTTAAGTAATACTTTTTTTTGTACCATATTAGTGTATTTGCTGACTAGTAGGCGAAATGAACTCAGACAGACAATTTGATTACGATGTTTTCCTTTGTCACAACAACGAGTACAAGCGACAGGTAAGAATAATAAAACAAGAATTGGAAAAGCATAACATCCGATGTTTTTTAGATGAAAGTATGAGTGGCGGTGAAGAATGGAAAGATAAGATAGATCGTGCAATGAGTAATAGCAAATCTGTTGCGATTTTTGTCGGTAGCCACGGTTTGGGAGACTATCAAAAAGAAGAAATTGAAGATTTGCATTTAAGATTAGATTTTAATGGAACATTAGTGATTCCTGTACTCCTTAATAATGCAACACAAGACAGCGAAGATGATTTTCGCTCGTCGTCTTCAATCAATTGGATTTGGGACAGGCAAAGGGTGGATTTTCGCCCTAATGGAGAAGATAAAAATCCTGCAAAAAAATTAATTGACGCGATTCGCGGTACAAATTCGTCAAATAATCAAGAACGAAGCACAGAGTCAGAAACAGAAGAGGATGACCTCAGTACAGAAAGAGGAGTTGATTACACCCGCTTGCGAGATTATCTCAAAGCAGGGTTCTGGAAAGATGCAGATGAGGAAACTCTCAGACTTATGCTTCAAGCTGCTGGCAGACAAAAAAAAGGCTGGTTAAATGACACATCCGTCAAAAACTTTCCTTGCACAGACTTACGTACAATTGACCAACTTTGGGTCAAATATAGTAATGGTCACTTTGGCTTCAGTATGCAAAAGCAAATTTGGATAAGCGTCGTTAGCGTTGGAGGATACCTTAATAACTTCGGCTATAGGGTAGGTTGGCTTAAAAACGGATGGCTCGGAGGAGAATGGCTCCCTCATACTAAACTCACTTTCTCCCTATCTGCCCCAGCGGGACACCTCCCGTCCAGCAATTCTCATTATGAGAATGATTATTATTATTTTGAGGGTTTCAAGTTCTAAAAACCCAATTCTTTCGAGAGCGGATTGAATGTTGCTTTGAAATTTCTTATTTAAGCTCTTGCAATTTTGTGTTACACAG
>JASJDI010000113.1 GCA_030065155.1 Xenococcaceae cyanobacterium MO_188.B29 | reverse complement strand
AAATTTTCGACTAGGGAAGATTTGCCAATTCCAGGTGCACCCCAGATAAATACGGGGCGCACCAAGGCTACATTTAATAAAAATTCTGATAATTCCTTCTGAGTTAAGGTAATGTTCGGATTCATGGTAAACGTAGTTGGGAAACTGCGCGTCTTTAGACCGCAGAGGAACAACAGTAGGACTGCTTTAGCAGTCAGTGAAATATTCGGTCATGGATGAGTTATTATAAGTTTATGACTCAGACCATAACTGTATCTTGTAAGCTTGAAGTTGCCCCAGATGTCGCGACCGAATTGGATGAGACACTGGAGATGTTTGCTGATGCTTGTAATCGCATACTGAAAGTAGCCAAAGACAAAGGAGTTAAAAATGTAACCAAGTTGCATCACTTGACTTATAACGATGTCAGGTTGATGACTGGACTTAAAGCTAACCATGTTTGCCAAGCTATTCGGCGAGTTTGTGGCAATCTCAAAGCTAGCTACAAGATTAAACAGTTTAAACCTACTAGCGTGTCTCTTGATGCTCGTACTTTTAGATACGAAGAAGAAAGCCAAGTAGTAGGACTTACTTTGATTGGTGGTAGGAAGAAATTTAAACTGCTGATTGGCAATTACCAAAGAGGATTGCTCAAGGGTTATAAACCTACTTCTGCTACTTTGGTTAAGCGCAGGAATGGCGACTACTATATTCAAATATGTGTAGATGTTCCTACGCAACCACCAGGCAAAACACCAAAAACCATAGGTGTGGACTTGGGCAGAAAAAGTATAGCTGCTACCTCTACAGAAAAGACCTGGAGTGGAGAGAAGCTGAACCAAGTCAGGGATAAATACAGTCGAGTCAGAGCTAATGTTCAATCCAAACGCACTAAGTCGGCTAAACGTCTGCTTAGAAGGCTCTCTGGGAAAGAACGTCGGTTTCAATCGTGGGTCAACCACAATATTTCTAAACAGCTTGTAGCTGAAGCGGGAAAGCTTAATGCAGCATTGGTTTTTGAGGATTTGACTAACATCAGAAAGTCTTTGAATAAAAAACCGTGTAGCAAAAAAGAGAGGCGCAAAACTAACAACTGGGCTTTTTACAGTCTTAGGATGTATGTTTTGTACAAATCCGCTATTGCTGGAGTAACAGTACTTTTTGTTCCACCAGCTTATACCAGTAAGACTTGTGCCAGATGCCACCATATTCACCCCGAAGAACCGAAAAAGTCTTATCGGCGAAGAGAAAAATATAAATGTGGTAACTGTGGATGGGAACATAATGCTGATATTTCGGCTGGTCTTGTAATTTCTCAATTGGGGGCTGCTGTAATCAACTCCGAAAGCTCGGTAATGTCTTGTCCACTGGAGGGGCAACTGAACCTCCTACCGATGGGACTGCACTAGGGCTAAAGCTCCGTCTCTTTAGAGCGGAGTGTGTTACAATTCAATTCTCTAAAATTATTAGTTATCGATCGATTTTGGCTAAACACTAGCGAGCAAAATTTACGTTGGCAAAAATCAAACTCACTTGAGTAATCAGTAATCAGTAATCAGTAATCAGTTTGGTTTATCCGTTAGCCTTCAATTCTTACTCATTACTTCTTTATATTTGTTACTCCAACACCTTTGTTGTTCACCTACTAAACACTGGGGCGAGCTTAAAATTAATCTCACAGGGCGATCGCCTGTAAAATAGTTATGCAACCAAGTAAATAAAATCGTGAAGCGGTTGCGCCAGTCAGGAAAATAAACGAGATGGACAGCTAACCAGAAAAACCACGGTAAAAAGCCAGTAAGCTTAACACCTCCAATTTGTCCTACCCCTGAATAGCAACCAATAATCGCTAATCTGCCTTTATTAAAGTAATTAAACCTGGTAATTTTTTTCCCTTGAAGCTGTTTTCTAATAGCACGAGCGACATATACTCCTTGTTGTAAAGCTTCTGGGGCAACTCCAGACAGAGATTTACCTTGACAATTAACCTTAGCTAAGTCCCCAATCGCAAAAACCTCTGGATAGTCGGCAACTCGGAGATTGGGTAAAACAACTATTTTTCCTTGTCTTCCTCTGGAAATAAAAGGAAAACTTTTGGGAATTGCTGCTTTTACTCCTACAGCCCAAATTACAGTAGAGGTAGGTATCCAAGTACCATCATCAAGCTCAATGCCATCTTCCCTGACTTGAGATACTCTAGATTGCAACATCACCTTGATTCCCAGGCGACGAAGTCTCTTAACAGTATAGTCTCCTAAAGCTTTAGGCAATTCTGTTAGCAAGCGATCGCCAGACTGAATTAGAATGATAGTAATTTCCTCAGGATTTATATTGGAGTAATCTCTCGGTAATACCTTGGTTATTAACTCTTTTAAAGCCCCTGCCAACTCTACTCCTGTAGCTCCACCACCCACAATAGAAATAGTCAGTAATTGCCTTCTTTTTTGCCAATCTGTTTCTATTTCTGCTTGCTCAAAACAGCATAAAAGATGATGGCGAAGATTGATAGCATGAGAGAGATTTTTTAGGGGAAAAGCATAATTTTTTGCCTCGGGAATTTCCCCAAACTGACTCTGAGTACCTGTAGCTAAAACCAAGAAATCATAAATAAGAGTGTGATTATAAGTTTTAATTTCCTTAGCTACAAAATCGATTTGTTGAACTTCTGCTTGCAGAAAACGAACATTCTTAGCTTTTCGTAAGAGGGTACGAATGGGTACAGCGACTTGTTCGGGAGATAACTGTGCCGTTGCTACCTGATACAATAAGGGAACAAAAGTGTGATAGTTATGGCGATCGATTAAGATAACTTCTACTTCTGTGGTAGCCAAAGATTGGGCAGCTTGTAAACCACCAAAACCAGCCCCGATAATAACTACGCGAGGAATTTTTTTCATTGGTTGATGTTAAATTCAGAGAGAATAAGAACCAGTCAAAATAGGATTACCTTGAGGTTGTAGAGTATCTGCTTTGGGTTCAACCGTAACTAGTAAGGAATTAGCATCATCTAAAGCATCGTTAGATAATTGCAAGTAAACTATGCCTTTTTCGTCAGGAGTAAAATTAGCGCAACCAGTTTTTTTGCCCTGGGATATTGCCCACAAACGATATACTTGTTTTCCTGACAATGGTTCTAAATTCTGTAAAGCTAAAATAGCTTTTTTTTCTTCAGGAATGATAAACAAACTTCCTGACGCTTGCGGTAAATTATCTAATCCTTGAAAAGAGACTAGCCGATTATTAGGTTTGCGCAATAGAGCGATTAATTCTTGATGTTGTTGTACCTCATTATTCTTGATAGCAATTTGTCTGCGCAAACTATAGTTATTAATTCCTAACCACAGAGTACTAAACATAGTAGCTGCACTAACAATCCAAATTAAGCGGTTAAAGCGATTAAATTTATAATCTTTTGGTCGAGCTTTAGCTAAGATTTTGCTTCTTAAATAAGCATTGGGAATATCATCTGGCAAGCTATAAGGTATTAGGGTTAAAGTCGCTTCTAATTGTTTTATTTTCTCCTTTAATTGTGGATTGGTAGCTAACTCTTGATTGAGCCAAGCAAGTTCTACTTCATCAAGATTGCCGAGAACATATCCTGCTAGGATTTCGTCTAATTTTTGAGAGTCATGGTTATTAGTCATTTTTAATCAACTAAATCTTGTAGATTCTTTTTAAGTTTTAGTAATCCTCTCCGACTATGAGTTTTTACTGTTCCTAAAGGTAGATTTAAGCGTTCGGCAATTTCCGATTGACTCAATCCTTCATAATACGATAGTTCTAAAACTCGACGCTGGTTAAAAGATAAATTGTTCAGGGCATTTCTAACTTGATTTGCTCTCTCATCTATAGTTGCCATTTCCAGAGGATTAACATGATTTTGTCGATCGATTAAGTCTTTTATTTTGTCTTTTTTAAGCAAAAAACTACTATGATAACGCTTTGAGCGTAGACGATCGATAGTACGCGATCGCGTTATCATCATTAAATAGGTGTAAAATGAACTTCTCTGAGGGTTGTAGTTAGGTTTTTTCTGCAGACTGATAAAAATCTCCTGAGTTAAATCTTCCGCTTCTTGAGAATTATTTAACATCCGATATATCAGACGGTAAACTAACAATCCATAGCGATCGTAGATCACTCCCAAGGCATCTACATTCCCTTTTTGAAACAACTCAAAAATCTCTTCATCAGTTTTTTGATAATTTAGGTCAGTATTACTTGATGGCAATGAATCACGATATTCTAAATTCACAGTCTTAAATCTGTGTGATTATGTCTGTTTATTTATACGCACAAACTTTTAATTTGGATTCACCTAAAAAAAATTTAAGTAGCTAGGCAGAATTAAATAAGGCTTGCTGAAAAAGTTATAATTCTCGGTGGTGTTAGGTATTAGGTGTTAGGTATTAGGTAGAAATTTAAAGCAATGGTTCTGGGCTTCTAGAGGTTATAACCTTGCACTTATTTAAGCAAAAAAGGTTCTCAAACCCTTATCTGATTTGCCTTACACTTTTATTCAGCAAGTCCTAAATATAAGATAGAAAAGTTTTATTCCTTCTCCGCTCCTCTGCCCTCACTCGTTTGATAATTAATTGCACCCACCTACTTATCTGCTCTGACTTATTTCTAGTAACTGTTGAACTGTAGTGATTAATTCTGCTGCCTGAAAGGGTTTAGTCATATAAGCATCTGCGCCTTGTT
Source organism: Xenococcaceae cyanobacterium MO_188.B29 (assembly GCA_030065155.1). Lineage (GTDB taxonomy): Bacteria > Cyanobacteriota > Cyanobacteriia > Cyanobacteriales > Xenococcaceae > JASJDJ01. The sequence goes on along the minus strand of JASJDI010000113.1, from coordinate 14,542 downwards.
TCATTCCCCAATAACGGTCAAATTCTTCGCTTTTTGTCGAACACATTAACACTGGTATAGTCTGTGTAGAGGGATTATTTTTGATCCAGCGACATAATTCATAGCCATTCATTTCCGGCATAATCAAGTCTGTGATCACTAAATCAGGAGTATGTTGTCCTAGCATCTGAATAGCATGGTTCCCATTATTTGCTAGTAGGACTTTCATCTTGAGGGGAGTGAGAATTGATGAAAATGCTTGTCTCAAGCTATTACTATCATCGACAATCAGAATTGTAACCATTGTAAATTACTGCAAATTTAAACAAAGCTAAAGCTATACTGATAGAGTTCCCAAGAGTGGCACTGTAATCAACAAGGGATAGAGTAAAAACTAAAGCTGAGGCTCAATTTTAAGCTAGACAAGTTTTGACTTTGAATTTTTGGCGATCGTAATCAACACTAGTTAATATAAGCCTTCTCCCAGTTAATTTACGGTGGTTTTTCAGCAAATCTAATATCTCGGCATTAGTAAATCGCTGCTTAAAGTATTGCGCTGAATAGTCATCTTGAGCTTGACGAGCAATCATTTCTCCTAAATATTGACGTAAAAATAATTGCTTTGGTGTATCGAGATAATTCTCCAGCAGGTGTGCCATGAGCTTTAAATAATCATCTTCACATCGAGGGGAAGAGTTATGCTGCAAGTACTGATGTAAACTTTGCAGATTCGAGATTACAGCATGAAAATTATCGCTATCAGCGCAAACGCTAATTAAACTTTCTAGAGTTTGAGGAGAAGTATTTGTCATAATATTTAAGATTGAATTGACCTGATTATAACTAAGCTGGCATTTTTAAATATCCTTGGCAACGATCTAAATCAACAAAAATTTTTAATTACGAAATAAGATTTTGTTGAACTTAAGAAAATCTCTAAAAAAATTCTCTAACCAGCCCAACAATAGCTACAATAAACCCTGTCTCATCTCAATCGGGTTGCCATGACTGAAACTACTCCTTTTTCGCCTGAAGAAATTGCAGCAGAAGGTATTAAGCCAGAAGAATATCAAGAAATTGTCAAAAGATTAGGTCGTCATCCCAATAAAGCAGAGTTGGGAATGTTTGGGGTAATGTGGTCGGAACATTGTTGTTATAAAAATTCTCGACCCTTACTATCTCAGTTTCCCACAGAAGGCGATCGCATTCTCGTCGGGCCTGGAGAAAATGCTGGGGTAGTAGACTTAGGTAATGGTTTACAACTAGCTTTCAAAATTGAATCCCATAATCACCCTTCTGCTGTCGAACCCTTTCAGGGTGCAGCCACAGGAGTTGGTGGTATTCTCAGAGATATCTTTACTATGGGTGCGCGTCCCATCGCCATTTTAAACTCTCTTCGTTTTGGTAACTTAGAAGATGCTAGAACCAGACGCATATTTCAAGGCGTAGTTGAAGGTATAGCTCACTATGGAAATAGTATTGGTGTACCCACAGTAGGAGGAGAAATATACTTCGATCCTGCTTATACTGGCAATCCTCTGGTTAATGCTATGGCATTGGGTTTGATGGAAACCAAAGAAATTGTCAAAGCTGGGGCATCAGGGATTGGTAATCCTGTTTTGTATGTGGGTTCGACTACTGGTAGAGATGGAATGGGAGGGGCAAGTTTTGCCAGTGCGGAACTTACAGATGATTCTATGGACGATCGCCCTGCGGTGCAAGTAGGCGATCCTTTTTTAGAAAAATCTTTAGTGGAAGCTTGCTTAGAAGCGTTTAAAACTGGTGCGGTAGTAGCAGCCCAAGATATGGGGGCAGCAGGAATTACTTGTTCTACTTCGGAGATGGCAGCCAAAGGAGATGTAGGCATTGAATTAGATTTAGACTTAATTCCCAATAGAGAGACAGGCATGATTCCTTATGAATATCTCCTCTCTGAGTCTCAAGAAAGAATGTTATTTGTTGCCGAAAAAGGTAGGGAACAAGAATTAATTAATATCTTTCACCGTTGGGGACTTCATGCCGTAGTCGCAGGGGAAGTAATTAAAGAACCCATTGTCAGAATTTTATACCAAGGAGGTATAGCAGCCGAAATTCCCGCCACAGCTTTAGCGGATGATACTCCTATCTATCATCGAGAATTATTACCAGAACCTCCCGAATATGCCCAAAAAGCTTGGCAATGGACAGAAGATTCTTTACCCGCTTGTGACTATGAAGGACTATTTGTTGAGGGCGTATATAAAACTTGGAACGAGATGTTATTACAGTTATTAGATACCCCTACTATTGCTTCTAAACAGTGGGTATATCGTCAATACGATCATCAAGTCCAAAATAACACTATTCTTTTACCTGGTGGTGCAGATGCAGCTGTAATTCGGGTACGTCCTATCGATGCCAAACCTGCTGACTGTAATATTGGAGTAGCTGCTACTACCGATTGTAATTCTCGTTATGTTTATCTTTCTCCCTACGAAGGGGCAAAAGCTGCCGTAGCGGAAGCAGCCCGTAATTTAAGTTGTGTGGGGGCTGAACCTCTAGCTGTTACTGATAATCTTAATTTTGGTAGCCCAGAAAAACCGATAGGCTACTGGCAACTAGCCGAAGCTTGTCGTGGTGTTGCCAAAGCTTGTCGGGAGATGAGTACTCCTGTTACTGGGGGTAATGTATCTCTATATAATGAAACTGTTGATTCAGAAGGTAATCCTCAGCCAATTTATCCTACACCTGTGATTGGCATGGTAGGGTTAATTTCCGATATTACTAAAATTTGTGGGCAATCCTGGCAAAATGAAGGGGATATTATCTATTTATTAGGTTTTTCTCAATCCATCATACCTACATTAGCTGCCTCAGAATACCTTGCTACCATCCATAACACTGTTGCTGGTAAACCCCCGATTGTAGATTTTGAACTAGAACGAAAGGTCCAAACTGCTTGCCGTTATGGTATTCGTCAAGAATGGATCAACTCTGCCCATGACTGTGGCGAAGGAGGATTAGCAGTTGCTTTAGCAGAATCTTGTCTGGGTAATAATTTGGGTGCAGAAGTATTTTTAGAAGAAAATACTTCTATACGCTTAGATGAAATTCTTTTTGGGGAAGCACCAAGCAGAATTATTGTTTCCGTTAACCCAGACATCACGGCAACTTGGGAAAACTATCTAGAAGAAAATTTGCCTAATAATTGGCAAAAAATTGGTAAAGTTACTACCCTAAAATCGTCCTTAAAAATTTTGACTAAGAAAAAATTATCATTAATTAATGTTAAGATTAACGAAGTCAGGATTTCTTGGTCTGAGGCGATCGCCCGCAGGCTAAATGTTTAATAGCTGTTTAATAATTAAGTGCAGTAGTGCCATTGGTAGTCAACTCCCCTACAATAATTTACTTACCCTACCCAAGCTTTTATCAACGGTTGTTCGATCGATTATCGATATTGAATGTAAGGTTTCAATTATTTTTAAATACACTAGTACTGTTAAGAGGAGCTAAATTCTAGTAATGCCCAATCAGTCTCTCTATTCCCTGGAAAATCTTTCAGCTAATGCTCAAGAACCAGTGAACCACAAACCAGATAAACCAGAAGAAGCTTGTGGTGTATTTGGTGTTTATGCCCCAGGAGAAAATGTAGCTAAATTAGCTTACTTTGGTTTGTATGCCTTGCAACATCGAGGACAAGAATCTGCAGGAATTGCTACTTTTGCAGGAGAGAGGGTATATTGCTACAAAGATATGGGCTTAGTGTCTCAAGTCTTTAATGAAGACATTCTTCAACAATTACCAGGTTATTTAGCGGTAGGTCATACTCGCTATTCTACAACTGGTTCTAGTTTGAAAGTCAACGCCCAACCAGCAATAGTCAAAACTCGTTTGGGTTCTTTAGCTCTAGCTCATAATGGTAATTTAGTTAATACCTTAGAATTAAGAGAAAAGCTAATTCAGCAAGATCGCTGTTTTCTTACTACTACTGATTCTGAAGCGATCGCCTTAGCTGTTGCCGATCAGGTAGATAAAGGCAAAGAGTGGTTAGAGGCAGCTATCAGTGCTTTTAAGATGTGTAATGGTGCTTATAGTCTAGTAATCGGCACTCCTGCTGGTATGATAGGAGCAAGAGACCCTCATGGTATTCGCCCTCTAGTCATTGGTACATTAGAAGGAGAAAAAACTCGATACGTTTTAGCTTCAGAAACCTGTGGTTTAGATATTATTGGTGCAGAATATCTCAGGGATGTAGAACCAGGAGAATTAGTTTGGATTACAGACGAAGGACTAGCTTCTTTCCATTGGGCGGAAAAACCAGCTAAAAAGCTGTGTATCTTCGAGATGATTTATTTTGCTCGTCCTGACAGTGTTATGCATGATGAAACTCTGTATACCTATCGGTTACGATTGGGAGAACAACTAGCACAAGAATCTTATGTAGAGGCGGATGTAGTTATTGGAGTGCCAGATTCAGGAATACCCGCAGCCATTGGGTTTTCTCGCGCCTCTAGCATTGCTTACGGAGAAGGTTTAATTAAAAATCGTTACGTTGGACGTACTTTTATTCAGCCAACTCAAGGTATGCGAGAGTCTGGGATCAAAATGAAATTGAATACCCTGAAAGATGTCTTAGCAGATAAAAGAGTAATCATTGTCGATGATTCTATTGTACGGGGTACAACAAGCAAAAAAATTGTCAAAGCACTGCGGGATTCAGGCGCGAAAGAAGTACATATGCGGATTTCTTCTCCCCCTGTTACTCATCCTTGCTTTTATGGTATTGATACTGATAATCAAGAGCAACTTATTGCTGCGACTAAATCTGTTCAAGAAATCGAACAACGAATTGGAGTTGATTCTCTAACTTACCTGAGTTGGGAAGGTATGTTGAAAGTAACAGGGGAAAATCCTAATAGTTTTTGTTCGGCTTGTTTTACAGGAGATTATCCCGTTACTATTCCCGAAAATGTCAGACGTTCTAAGTTAATGCTGGAAAAAGCTAAGGTCTAAGGAAGTAAGGTAGTAGGTAGTAGGTAATAGGTAATAGAGAAAATAGATTTTCCTCCCTAACCTGAGTTCGGGATAAGCTGAAACACTAATTATTGCGTTGTCACATAAACGCTTGAAATACTCATTGTCCATTGTCCATTGTCCATTCAACAAAACAAATTAACTTTCTTAACCCGAACTGACGTTACCTATCTCCTCTGCCCCTCTGCTTCCTTATCTTCCCACGCTTTCCCCAACTAACAACTTTTCTGAATCGAAGAGTGTATTTTTAGGCTATTGACAATTAATTGAAATTTATTATCATTAATAATAGTCAGATTTAGATAATATTTCTTGAACAATCAGAAAAGCTAATGTTAATTTTCTGATTAAGCAAAAGAGCTTAGACCCCAATTAACTGAAATACTGCTCTAATTCTTAATCTCGATCGCCCTTGAGGAAGAAACTATGTCATTAATTCATTGGGATAAATCGGTACTTTCCTTTCACTTGAAAGAAATTGTCGAAGATGGTGGTGGGAATAATCCTGTTGCTCTAGTAGGATTAAGCGCGATCGCAGCAAGTTCCTTGCTTATTCCTGCTCTAACAAAATTAGGCAGACCTATTCTGAAGGCAGCTATTAAGAATAGTTTATTGCTTGAACAAGAAAGCCCAACATTACCCATTGCTAATTATTCAACCACTGAATTAACTAAAATATGGCAACAAGCAGCGATCGCAGTTGAAAGATCAAAAGTAGAGACGCAACAGGTTACATCTGCGCAAAAGTTAAAAGTTAGCAATTAAAAATTTTTCTTATCATTTATCCTAATGTCAACTCGATCGTAGAAAATACTACGATCGAGTTGACATGACAAACTGTGCAATATGAGTAAGCTGCCAACTTAAATCAATGGCAATCATTGAAAAAATGGTTTAACTAGGTTCGACTATATTTTACTCGATCTTAGGGAAAGACTGAATTGGCGATCGCATTAGTGATTTCACATTGCTTATTCTGTTTCTGCTTCTAATTCTCTCTGTAGTTCCTCAATAGAATCGAGAATAGGTAAAAAACGCCGTCCAAATTCTGTTAATCGATACTCTACGTGAGGTGGGACTTCAGGAAAAACAATTTTTTCTAAGATACCCAAGTTCATCATGCGACGGAAATAATAATTTTTTACTCTAGGTGTCAAGCCTTCTAATTGTCTTTCGATCTGGCTGGGGCGACAAATACCGCGACGAATCAAGCCCAAAATTCCTAGCGACCATTTACAACCAAAAACTGCCTCGATCGCAGCAGCTACGTTAATATTTCTTTGCACATCGATCTGTTCTCGATTAGAAGGTAATTCTTTCACAAAAGTAACCTACCTGCTTTATAAAACCTACCCAAAGCTAGACAAGCTAGCTTGGTGTTTACTATCTGCTTCACACGGGACTGTCGGCAGCACCCCATCCACAGATCTTAAAGCGGTCAAGCCAACCGCTGTCTTGGTGCGCTACCCAGTGCTGTCGGGAATCGACTCCCGCTTGGATTGCATGATAATTTTCCAGATTCAAACTGGCATTTAAATCTCTGTCGCACCTAGTACGACAACGGGAGCAATCGTAGCTCCTGACCTTGAGGGGCATTTTCTGCCGATAACCGCAATTGCTGCATAATTGAGAGCTAGGGAAAAATCTATCCGCGATAATTAAAGTCGAATCATAACGTTCGCATTTATACTCAACCTGGGTTCTGATTGTGCCAAAAGCAGCGTCAGACAAAGCTTTACTTAAGTGTCGATTCTTAATTAATCCCTGGACATTTAAGTCTTCCATAATTATTTGGCTGTGGTTTTTAGCCAGATAACTAGTTAGATGATGAATGGCGTTTTGTCTGATATCGACAACCTTACGATGCGCTTTTGCTAACTTTAGCTTAACTTGGTACCAATTAGACGATTGAAAAACTTTTCGACTCAAATCTCTTTGCAATCTAGCTAATCTTTTCAAAGCCTTGGTATAAGCTTTAGGGTTTTCAAACACTACGCCAGAGCTTAGAGTAGCCAGTTTTGATATTCCTAGATCGACACCTACCTTTTCTCTGTTTTTTTCTGTCGGCAAGAAATCTACTTCTATAAAGAAAGAGACAAACCAGTCTCCACCTTGTTCTGAAAAAGTAACTTTTTTGGTCGAACAAATGGGTAACTTCTCATAAGTTTTAAGCCAACCAAAGAAAGGAAATTTGTGTAACTTACCTCCAAGATTGAGCGGTTTACCTCCAGCATCAATAGTAAAACTATTACTGGACTTCCCTTTTTTCTTGAATCTCGGATACTTAGCTACACCCTTGAAGAAACGCTTGTAAGCTTCATCTAGATCGATAAAGACATATTGATAAATTCTCGAACTCAGGCTCGATTGCCAAGGAAAGCTTGGTTTGACGTAGTTGGTGTAATATTTTCTTAACTGAGATTTGTTGAGCTTAATGCCTTCAATATAGGCTTTTTGCTTGAAATCTAATGCCCAATTCCAAAGCCAACGTCCATAGCCAGCACATTGACGCATCAAGGTTTTCCCCTGGTTATTTAGTTTAAGTTTGGTCTTGTAAGCTAAGTATGACATACTGGTATTGTATATCATATTGCTACCATTATCAATGGCGAAAATACAAATTAGCATCAGATTGGAAAAAAAAGAAAAAGAACTATTAGACCAGTATTGTCTGTTGACGGATAGAACTCAGACCGATGTAATTAGAGAATTGATTAGAAGCTTAAAAAGGAAGATGCCCAAAACCTAGACATTTTTAGGATGATTGTCTAGGTTTGTCTAGGAAAATTAAAGCTAGACTAAAGCTCACATCTTTGTTCCTGATTGTAACCTTAGTTCAATACTGAATAGGATCACGATGGCAATTAACAGAAATTTAACTATAAATTATGAGCTTGCAAGATAAAGTTGTTTTAATTACTGGTGGTAGTAGTGGGATTGGTGCTAATACCGCACGAGCTTTTTACGAAGCAGGAGCAAAAGTAGTTCTTAACAGTCGTCGTTCTGATATATTGCAACAAACAGCATCCCAAATAGACTCTAGTGGCGAAAACGTTGCTTTTGTTGCGGGAGATATCGGCAAAGCAAAAACCCGACAGCAAATAGTTTCTTTAGCTATTTCTCGATTCGGGGGAGTAGATATTTTATTTAACAACGCAGGTATTTTTGAACCCAAATCTTTTTTGGAACATACAGAAGCAGATTTAGACGGTTATTTAAACCTATTACGAGGCTATTTTTTTATGTCCCAAGCTGCTATTACCGCAATCCAAAAACGAGGGGGAGGGGCTATTATTAATATCGGTTCGATGTGGGCATTACACGCGATCGCAGCTACTCCTTGTAGTGGTTCTTCCACGGCTAAAGGTGCTGTCCATGCTTTAACCAAAAATTTAGCGATCGAGTTTGCAGCCGATAAGATTAGAGTAAATGCTATTGCTCCTGCTGTGGTAGAAACCCCTTTATTTGATGCCTTATTAACCCCAGAACAATTAGCTTCATTTAATGATTTTCATCCCTTGGGACGTAACGGACAAGTGAGGGATATCACCGAAGCAGTCTTATTTTTAGCAGATGATTCTCGCTCATCTTGGATTACGGGGGTTATTTTACCTGTGGATGGCGGTGTTACGACAGGGAGAAATTAAAATTAAATTGGCGAAGGAATTTTGTTAAAATCACTTTATCCTTGGCAGGGAGCTATAGGAAACATTACCATCCTGTAGCTTTTGATTTTATTAATTTTTTTCTTCTCGATCTTCAAGATAAGATAAAGTGTTGCAGGGCGATCGCTATCTAAACTTATTTCCTACTCTATTTCCGCATTCAATTCAATTCACAGCTATCTCTTGGGAAATATTTATAATCTATGTCCAAAAATACAGTGGTGTTGTTAATTGGTATGGCGATCGCTAAATAAAGCCATCTCAAACCAGTTAACCTTTACCTTGCGTTCCGTCTACAATTGGTTGGTGTCGATAGGAATTCTGAGCCAAAATACCGTACTTGGGTGCGAAGACCATTGCAACCATAAATAATACAGTCAAAAGTACTACGATCGCTCCCCCTGTAGATACATCAAAATGATAGCTAAGATAAGTCCCACCGACACAAGAAAAGACGCTGGTAGCGATGGAAATGCCTAGCATATGATCAAAGCGGTCTGTTAATAGATATGCTGTCGATCCAGGGGTTACTAACATGGCAATGACCAGAATAATACCTGCGGTTTGCAGAGCGGTAACAATAGTTAAAGCCAGTACCGAAAGCAGTGTATAAAACATAAGCTGGGTGTTTAGACCAATGGCTTTAGCGTGGTTGGGGTCAAAACAGAATAGCAACAGATCTTTGCGTCGTATCAAAATTACCACCAGAGTGGTTATACCTGCAATTAAAGTTTGAATGATATCTTCTTGGGAAATACCCAACACGTTGCCAAACAGAATATGAAATAAGTCGATGTTACTGGGAATTTTCGTAACCAGCACCAAGCCGAAGGCAAAAAAGCCAGTAAACACTACTCCAATAACCGCATCTTCTTTGAGACGAGTTTTTGACTTGATGTAGCCTATTGCCACAGTTGCCCCAAACCCGAACAGAAACGCCCCAATGGCAAAGGGAATATTTAAAGCATAGGCTACCACTACCCCAGGTACTACCGCATGGGAAACCGCATCTCCCATGAGCGACCAACCCTTAAGAGTAATGTAACAAGACAGCACCGCACATACTAAACCCACAAAGGCACTAACCCAAATTGCCTGAACTAAAAAAGGATATTGTAAGGGTTCGATCAGCCAGTCGATAAGGGGAAGGGCAATCATTGTATCGCTCATGAATCCACCTCAGAGTTTTGGTAGATATTCATGGGCAAGCCGTCAAAAGTCATGGACAAATTCTCTTCGGTAAAGGTTTCTTCCGTCGTTCCCGAAGCTAAAATTGTTTTATTGAGGAGAATAGTGCGATCGCAAAAGGTAGAAATCGAAGCTAAATCGTGAGTGGATACTAAAATAGTGTGTCCTTCTGACCGTAATTGCATTAGTAAAGCGATAATTCGTCTTTCGGTTTTCACATCTACTCCTGTAAAAGGCTCATCGAGTAAAATCACCTTACCTTCTTGAGCCAAGGCTCGCGCCAAGAATGCTCGTTTCTTCTGACCTCCAGACAATTCACCAATTTGATGGTGGCGAAAATCAGTCATGTCCACCCGTTCCAAACTTTCCATCACCAGCCGACGGTCCTTTGAACTAGGGATACGCAACAGGTTCATGTAGCCGTAGCGACCCATCATTACCACATCGTATACGCTTACGGGAAAATTCCAGTCTACTTCATCCGACTGCGGTACATAAGCCATTAACTGTTTTTTCTGAGCTTTTTGCACGGTCAGACCGCCTACCTTAATTTGTCCCTGGGTAGGCTTTAAAAATCCCATGATGGATTTAAATAAGGTAGATTTACCACTGCCGTTTGGTCCTACTAAAGCAGTGATAGTGCCTGGTTCTACAGTACAGCTAGCATTGTAAAGAGCCAGTTTAGCATTGCTATAAGTAACGCTGAGGTTATTGACATTGATATCGAGGGTTTGAGTTATTGTTGGCATAATCTTTTAATTACTGATTACTGATTAGCGCGAAGTTGCGTTGCGGTGAAGCACTTGCGTTGGGCGGGTTCCCCGACTTGAGCAAAGTGCTGAACCCGAAGGGGGATTAGTGACTGGTGAAGCGGGACTATCATTGACCTATTTCCTCTATTTATAATTGATTAAAATCATTTTATGTCGACCGTTACTTTTGAGAAATGGTATTACGACTTTATTAAAAACATACAATTGAAAGACACCCCACACCCGCGCAAGCCCGCTTGGATAGTTAAGTTATATCAAGTACGGATAATTAGTTGAAAAAAAAGGCTTGTTGCAATAAAAGAAAAGATTCTATTACCTATTACCTATTACCTATTGGTGACAAGTTAAGCAAAAATCAAATTAGTCAACTACTACACATAGTGTCGTTAATTAAACAGAACACTAAATATGGATTAAGTTGAATTCAGATCGTGATCGCTTTAAAAAAGAGGGATTAACTTTTTGGGGAGACAAGTGCTGAAAAATCCTTTAGGAATGATATTTCCATTCGCGAAGCTGATTTTAAAAACAACTATTGAGATAAACTAGCCTAATCTTTTAGGCAAATTAAATAAGTATAATTGAGTCAAAGTTGAGGCGATGTAATTTCTCAACAAATGGATATGTGCGTTAAGATTAAATAGGCAAAAGAAAGTGACTCAATTGATAAAAGTTGAGCTTAAAATTAAAGTATATTCAATTCAAATAAATGCTTAACTAAGAGCAGATAAAACTTTCAATCCTTGTTGATAATAGTGGATTTTATGTCGATTAATTCTCATGAGGTTTTCAACTAACAAAAAACAAAAATCCCAAGCAATTACCCAATTATATCCATATAATCCTACGCGGAAATCACTATGTCTTCTATATTTTCTTTGGGCTTCAGTCAAACGAGTAATATACTTTTGATGTCCTTGATTCTTAAAAGACTTGCCTTTTAAACAAGCTGATGTATAGGCGATCGCTATTAACAGAATTAAGTTAGTTAGCCTAACCAGATTGGCTTTACTCCCTTCTAAATTATAACCTCCGCTCTTATAATCACGAAACATGGATTCAATTCCAGCTCTCTTTTTATAAAGTTTAATTACTTCATGGGGGTCAGATAAATTGGTGATAATAAACCAGATCTCCTTGACTTTATGCTGGCGATAATCCCTCTTTTTGTAAGCTAACAAATTAAATTTGCCAAACCCTTTTTGTTTAGTGATTTGAACATTTTTATGCAGAACTTTGACCCCGGGAATCAATTGTAAGTCTTTGAGTCTTTTTTGTTTTTTTTTACTTCGCTTCATGTAGATATTATCTTTTTCCCTGAAAGCAAAATAAATCGGTTTTTTGGCTTGTTTATTCTTCTGTTTCAGCCAATAAGATAATTCAACTCCATGAAACTCCCTATCTCCAAGAATAACTACTTCATAGTGAGCCAATAATTTTAATACCGGTCGAATTAAGGCAATTTGTTCACGAACATTGCTGCTTCCTTTCTTGTCTAATAGAAGCCAGTATATTGGCAAAGCTCTGTTTCTCCAAATCACACTAATCATAAAGACATTGTTGTCTTGCCATTGGGTTCTATCTAATACTAAAGTTAGACGCTCGAGGCGTTTAAATTCTTGTTCGATTATGGATTTAATGATGGGAAACCAAAAGAGAGATAGGCTTAACGATGATGAAACTAAAAATCTTTGAATCTTTTTTCGACGGCTTTCATAGAGAATTGGAATTGGTAAACAGCTAGCTAATCTTTCTAGTCTTACATCTTTCTGTACTTGAAGTAGCCAAATTAATAGCTCTAGAGTTAAGATTTGACTCTGGGTTAAATATTTCTCAATCTGGGATTTATGTTCGGAAAAAAAGTCCATAATTAGAATTTTAAAATTGCTAATATTTGACTTTTTCTATCATTAATTCCTCAATTAATTCTGTTTGTCAATAATAATTAACGAGTATTGGTATTCTGATAGTTAATATGTACTACTATCAGAGGCTTGAATTTATTTTAAAAATCAACCTCTCAACTTGTAAGCCTCATTTTAAAGGGCTTGTCAGATGGCTGTCACCCCAAAAACTAATTCTCTCAATTGGGTAATCATCAGTTTGGCTTGTAATAGATTAGCAATTGCTACGGTTTCTGTAATCTCAAAACAAATGAATTGAGGTGGAATCTGATGACGGTTTAGTTCTTCTTTAACAAATTGGACAAAATTGACATCATCTAAAGTCTGTGCAGAAAGGTTAATTGCATAGAGACTATTCAAAGAATGACCATTTTCTTGGGAAATCCGCCCCCTTTTTCGGTAATGATGACCTTGAGTAGCGAAGAGAGTCCGAATTACCCAGCGATCAATTTGATTCATTAACTGATAACGTTCAGCAATGGGAAGAAAAGCCATCGGAGGAATTATTTGACCATTATCTCCCTTCATCCGAAGCAGAACTTCATAATGTTCTGACCCAGAAGAATCAGTCTGCAAAGGTTTAATTGTTTGATAAAAGAGAAGAAAGCGATCTGAGTCTAAGGCTTGATGAATTGCAGCCAACCAATTCATCTCTTGGGATTGCTGTGCTAATTCTTGAGCTTTATTATCCATCACATAAATCTGGTTGCGCCCGTTATTTTTAGCACTGTAGCAAGCTGCATCAGCTGCCGTTAGCATTGAAGTTAAGGTATTTTCTTGAGACGTGAAAGATACGACTCCAATGCTTACTCCAATAGTAAAAGTTCGGTTGTGCCAAATAAAACAGAACTTTTGGACAGTACTGAGAATTTTATCAGCTAAAGCTACAGCATGCTCTTGGGGACATCCATAGAGAATTACGGCAAACTCATCACCTCCGAGACGAGCCAGGGTATCAGAGTTACGTATTTGAGCCTGCAAAACCTGAGTTACTTGTCGTAATAGCTCGTCTCCAGCATGATGTCCACAGGTATCGTTGACAATTTTGAAACGGTCTAGATCCATGTAGAGTAAACTATGTACTTTTTGATTATCACTTTCCCAAATTTGTGAGAGTTGATGTTCAAACTCACGACGATTTACTAACCCAGTTAGAGCATCATGGCTAGCCTGCCATTGAGCCAATTCTTTTTCAGATAGCATCTCCTCTGCGATTTTGTTTCTTTCTGCTTGACTTGCAAGAAAATTCTCCACCATACGATTAAAGGCAACTGACAAATCTCGGAGCTCATCGTTAGTATTAATAACTAGGACTTCAGGAGCTAAATTTTCCCGACCAATATTTTCGGCAATGAACTTAGCTTGTTTGGTTAGTTTGTTAACAGAAGAAGTTATTTGACGAGTTACCAAAGTCGAGAGGAATAAGCCCAATAAAAGCGCACCAAAAGCAACCAAAGCATTAGTTTTAACAGCCAGGCTTCTTTCATCGAATGTAGCCGAGACTGAACCATCAATATGATTCTTGAGTCTTTGTAAAATTTCTAGTGTTAATTCATCAAAAACTTGCAGTTCTAGCCTAGCTTCTTGAATTAAACTTGTTGATGGAGAAATCTGCTGACTAATAGCTTGCTCTAAAAATTGTTCAATAATCAGATTAAATTTTTGATTTTCTAACTCTAGCTTCAAGAAAATTGACTGGAGTTTCTGATAATCTTCTTTCTCTTGATTCAGGCGAATTTTATCTTCTTTCTCTTTTTCTTCTTGGAGTGCAAATTGAGATTGTTTTATTCCATCCAACAAAGTTCTACTAATATCCTGCTCTACCCGAGCAAATTTATAGGCAATCTCAGAGAAATAAAGTTCCTGGTTTTTAGAAAAATGATGATAAATGTAGTTAAGTTCTTCAAGAAGAAGTTGCTTTTCTTTTTGATATAGGAGCAGTTGAGTTGTCGTTTCATAAATGGGAAAATCAGACTGACCAATTTCTTCAATCTCTCGGCTAATTTCATTGATTTCA
>JASJDI010000112.1 GCA_030065155.1 Xenococcaceae cyanobacterium MO_188.B29 | reverse complement strand
ACTAGAACACCGATTCAGTAATCGAAAACTAGGCAGTGCCTGAATTTGAAGCAAATAGCTCTGGGTCGTCTTTCAATAGCCTTATCAGTACATGAAGATTATGAACAACCGCCGTGCGACGTAGGTCGAATAAGTTTTTTCGCACGCCGATGTAACGAGCTTTATCACCTTGCCAACGACCAATATGTGACAAACTATGCTCTACAGTTACTCGTTCTCGTAATTTAGCCCGCCCCTTTGGGGTTAATTGACGTTGGCGTAACTCAGCAATGAACTTCTCATCGGGATGAATCGAGACACTGCGACCTTTCTTACTGGTAGTACACTTTTTTCTGAGGGGACAATTGAGACAGGTAGCTTCAGGAAACTGAACTTTACCTCCTTCACGAAAGGGTAAACTGACTTGATGAGGACAGGTAATTGTCCCTGATGCCCAATTCAAGACAAAAGCAGATTTGGCGAATTTATTGCCATTAGAAATCCGCCAAGCTTTACAGTAAATGGTCAACTCTGGGTCTCGATTTTTGACCAAGGAGCTACTCAGGTAGGCTCGATCGATGTGTAACTCTCTCAACTTAGCTTTCTGATGCTCCAAGTCCACAGCAATTGCCTCCGTCACGGAAGCCTCGGCCACATTAGCCATGGTGATGCCAACGGCTCGTACCAGGCCCAGATCTAGATCCTTGAGAATATGACGCTTATAACCATCAAACCTTTTGGTGCGGTTTTTCCGTCCATGACGCATTTCTTCATCTTCAATGGTAATGCGTCGGTTTTTAGCCACCCCTTTGCGCAGTTTAACTTCCCCCTGCTCATCTACTTCTACATCTTGTGCTTCTATTTGTTGAGCAGCTTCAAGGCTGGAGATAACCACTGGATGAGACTTGATTTCTGGCATCTTATCTAAATGGGTTTCCATTTGAGACAATACTCCCAACACCAGACCTAAAGCCAAATTTCTCTCATTGGGGTCATCCCAATTCAAGTCCAATGCTGCTTTCAAACTTGACCCTGTTACTAAGTCAGATTCCATCTGGTCAGCGATTTCCGTCAACTCCCGCCCCTGTTGACCAGCTATCACACTCAACGCTTTTTTGAGAGCGTGTCCCAACAAATTATAGGTGTCTTCTACCTTGGCTGCTCCCCACAGCGGTGAAGAGTCCAGGGCAGCTCGCAATTAATTGTCTTGACCCAAACTTTTTACTCCTTTGAGCCAGTTCCACTGTTCGTTCTATCAATCGTCGATCGAGTTGATGAATAATCAAAGCTTGTCGAAATCTTACCAAAGTAGCCTGAGAAAAGGGAGCTTGTTCGCAATCGAGACAATCCAACACCAACTGCCAACGCCGATCCATAGTCAGAGCTTCAATGGCTTCTGCATCCGATGCCCCAGTGTATGCTTGTAAGAGCGTAGTCAAAGCCAGTTGTGCTGGCGGAACAGGAGGATGTCCTTTCTCCGCTTCTGCATACATCTGGGACAGTTCTGTTTGGAAATCTTTATCAAACAATAAATGGCGACTTGATCGTAAAAAGGTAAACAGTTTGGCTCGTTTAATCCGTTTGACGATTTTTTCTTCTTGGTTGGATAACTCAATGGGTGGATTCCAATGTTCTGGTCGCATGGGCGGATTCTGAATTATGTAACTGGAAAGCTTATTTTACCGCCCCTTTTTTTCGACTCTCAAAATTTACAGTATCCTACCATAATTCGCTATGGTTGCTTACGAATTATTTGGGCTCTTTTGAGAGAGTATTCAAATCGCTCAACAGCAAATCAGCCCTGGTTTTTGATTACTGAATCGGTGTTCTAGATACTATCAATCTTCGTTGTCAAAACCCAGACTAAATTATCTAGCTTGGCAACTCCGCATAGCCAAAAGTAACATTAAATTGTTGACACCAAATAGCTACAGAAGAATAATCGCTTAAATCTAGATTATTGGGAATTAAATAACGTTGTGTACCCTTAAAACTATTTAAAGGAGCGATCGCAATATAGTCTCCTTCTGCAATACTAGCACCCACAGAATTACTACGATGCAGGACTACTTTTAGAGCGGGCCCATTGTCTGTCGTAAAACCCTGATCGAATTCTAAATATCTTTGCCCATTTTCACTGACAATTTTAACTTTACCATTAGTTTTGTGTCCTCCCACAGAAACAAAGCTAGTAGCATTAGTAATTTTAGTAGCCACCAATGGAGTTGACTCTCTCAAAGGGTTAGCTTTTACAGACGGTGCAATTAATACGCCACCAATACTAGTTAATAATAGAGCCGAAGTTAAACCAAGAGCCTTTAAATGATTAGATTTCATAACTTTTATCCTTTCGTTGTTTACTTTACTGTTAACTAAGATAAAAGCCCTATCTAAGTACAAGATGACGACTATCTGAGATTTTTCTGGGAAAACGTTGAATTTAGCTCAGACAATTTTCATTTCTTTTTAGTCTCAACTTTAGTAGATCTGTTATGAAAATAGATTTTCGTCCTCGGTTGTGAGAGGGATCTGGTAATCTCGATCCCTCTCATAGTCGTCTCTTGCATAAATAAATTTTCCCTCAATTTCTCCCCTATCTACCTTGTCTACCTTGTCTCCCCAAGCTCCCTTGTCTTTCTCAACTGATCGATTCTTAGACAATAAATCTAATCTTTAAGGGGAAGAAAACAATAATATCGATCGTCATTATTGCAGGGTACTAACTCGATCATAGTCGGCATAAATTCAAGTCGATCGCCATTTTTGGGAGTATTAAATTTAATTTCTCCTGTTGCACCCTGGGCAGAAAATTCTGGTGTTGCTAATTGGGCTAATGTACCTTGTCTGGTGGGATTATTTTGTAATTTGATTGCTTCAACTAAAGCTACCATTGCATCGTAAGCAACAGCACTACCTCCATGGATAGTGTTTTCCCATAACTGATCAGCATTTTTAACAAATTGTCGATCGGAATTACTCAAAGGATGCCATATAGATGCTGCGATTAATTTTAGTGGTTGGCTAGTTTCTATTTTCTCTATTTTTGGATTCGCTAAAGGATTTGCGCCCAAAATCATGCTTTTACCATTATCATTTTTAATAACGTCGATCGCGTTGGCCAAAGAGTTAGTGACTTGACCATCAGGTAATAATACAAGTGTATTTGCGTTTAATTTCTCTATTTGTTTAAGAGCAAATTTTGGAGAAAATTGAGGATGAGCTATGTCAAAAACTTTAACTACTTCTATACCTTTTTGCTTAAGCATATCTCTAATTTCAATCCAGAAGTAGTTGCTGTATTCACTTCTAGGATTATAAAATCCTGCTACTTTTTGCTCCTTAGAATCAATTTTTGCTAAAAAGTTGACTATAGCTTCTGCTTCTTCAGGATTACTATAGACAACACGGAAAAAATTAGAGCGAGGATAGATAGTTAATTCTTTAGTAGTAGTACCAAAAGAAATTTGAGCTAAGTTAGCTTGTTTATAAATATCTACAGTTGCCAAAGTCATTTCACTGGTGTAATGCCCAACAACTCCTAATATTTTAGGTTTATTGGCTATAGCTGTCGCTGCCTTTTTTGCTTGCTCTTGATTATTCCCATCATCGACAATGACAATTTTCAATCCTTTACGATTGTTTTTGTCTATCGATCGAGCAGTCAAAAAATCTTGACCTGGTAAAGTTTGTTTAGTTACCTTATTAGACTGGAGTAAGTTTAAATTTATTTCAGTTTGTGCTTGAGCTATTCCCCTTAAAAAATCTTGTCCTACACGAGAGTTGTTAACCTTAAGTCCTGCTTGAGAACTTAAAGGAACAGCAATCATAACTGTGTAATAATCAGCTTTGATTGTTTCTAATAAAGTATTATTTAAATAAATTAAGGTTTCTGCATCTCTGCGTTCTTTTTGCCAGGAGTCCCGAAAATAATTTAAAGCTGCTTGATAATCTTTTTTTTGATAATACTTAGCTCCTAGATTTCTAATTGAGCCTAAAGATTGAGGGTCTAATATTTCTTCACCACAGCTAATATTATCTTGTAGTTGATGAGAACAAGAAGGAGCAAAAATACTCAGAATATTAATATTATTCCAATTTTGATAAAAAACCCAGCTAAGGTAAACACTAGACAAGGAGGCGATCGCAATTCTAATTTGATAGAATAGCCTATTAGTTTTATTCTTTTCTTTGATGATTTTTCTGGGACTTACTATAACATGAGTAGATGCCAATCTTCTCTTAAAAGTTTTATTTACCTTTAATTTGTCTAAATCTTTCAGTATTTCTTGAACAGATGAATAACGATTAGGATGATAATAGCAAATAGTTTTTGAGACTATCTGCTTAAACTTTTTGCTAATACCAGAGGTTAAGTTTTCCCAAATAATGTTACACTCTTCATCTCTAGGTAGCTCAGATATTTCTTGGGCAGATAATCCCGTAATTGCTTGCAGAATAATAATTCCTACTGCATAAATATCGCTATTAAACTGAGGATTACCAGACAATTGTTCTGCTGGCATATAACCAGGAGTTCCAATCACCTTAGTCATAACAGTTCCAGCCGAAGTTGTATGTCTAGTAGCAATTTCTTTGACTGCACCAAAATCAATTAAAATTAGCTGTCGATCTCTTTTTCTTCTAATTAAATTACCCGGCTTAATATCTCTATGAATAATTTGTCGTTGATGAACGAAATCTAAAATTTCGAGAATTCCTCGCAGCATTTCTCTCGCTTCTGGTTCATCAAGAATTGTACCTGAGCCTAGTTCTTTTCTTAAATCGTGACCTTCAATATATTCTTGGATTATATAAAAATAGTTTTCCTCTTTAAATCTACCTAGAAATTGGGGTATGCGATCGTGATTTAAACGAGACAGAGTATGAGCCTCTCTTTCTAGATTATTTAAATAATTATTTTCCCTGGCTTCCCCTTCTTCATTATGTTTGGGTATTTTAATTTGTTTAATAACAACAGGGGCAGCTTTATCTAGTTTATCTATGTCTTTCACTAGGTAAGTTACACCAAATCCCCCTTTTCCTAATTCACGGATGATTTGATAATGTCCTCTAATAACAGCGCCTGGCTTGAGACCCATAGAATAGTTAAGATACTCTGCTTCTCTAGTATGCTATATCTAATTACTCATATCATTTAATCCTTATATAATTCTTTTAATATTTAAGCTTCTTAAAAATAAGTTTATTTCCTATAAAATGATTGAACTCGCGAACATTTTGGTTTCAAGTACGGAAGCGGAGAAACTCCACCTCTTTCTCCAAGAACATATCAAGCCTACTTCCAAACGAATAAATCTTAAATGCTAAATGCTAAATGCTAAATGAAATGACTTATCACAACTTGCTCTTAAGCTAATCTCTGTTTAAGATACTTGTGATTTAATTAATCGAGATATTAGCTTTAAATCGCTATGAACAATTACTTTGAGAAAACTATCCGTCTAACGGCGTTAGCTTCTTTACCTGCATTCTTGCTGACTATTGCTACTCCTAACTCTGCAGTAGCATCTAATTTTTCTGCTTGTGCCTCAAGTTTATTAAACAGTGGTATTGCTGAAGAGGATGCTGGTGTAGCTTGTGCTGATGCTTTAGAACCTAAAATGCTATCTGCTTGTGTCGAAAAAATTCAGCAAGAAACAAATGTGACTGGACAAGATGCCTTAGCTGCCTGTTATCGTGTCAGAAGACCTGAAGAGTTAGCTAGTTGTGTAGTTAAAATTGATAATAACCTTGCTAGTGCAGAGTTAGCTGATTTGGCTCTAGATAATTGCCGTCGCAGTTTATTACCAGAACGGTTTGCGGACTGTGTTGTGGGCTTAAATGACGAAATCTCAGCATTTTCTGGGACAGAAGCGATCGATAGTTGTATTAGTGCAGAGGATTTTCCGACAGAGTTATTTCCTAGAAATTAATTTGCTCTTTTAGTAAAGTCTTTGATTGTTAAAACTCATCCCACGTCATTATCTATGCGTGGGATTAAGCTAACTAGATGTTGAGAGTAAGTAGCTAGGCAGAATTAAATATAAGATAGAAAAGTTTTATTCCTCCTCTGCTCCTCTGCCCTCACTCATTTTATAATTAATTGCATCCACCTACTTATTGTGGGCTTTTTAACCATCAACTATCAAAAGCACTGAATATTAACAAACATCAAAAGTCTCCTATCTTATCCTCTGTTTAATCAAAAATAAAACTCCCCTACCTACTTCTTCTGATTTCCCTGATTTTAAACTTAATTACACCTACCTACGACTCATTTTTACTATTGATATTTTTAATTAACCAATAACCAGCAGAAAGAGAAAGAATGGCTACTCCTAAACCGAGCAAGTCATTACTATCATATTTGGATAAATCAAAGATAATGATTTTTCGAGCTACTGCAATTAAAGCGGTTACCACAACTAGCTCAACTTGGACAACATGTTTTTTCAGATATCCAGTCAGGTTTTCTAATAATTCTAGAGCAATTAAAACATTTAAAAATAAGCCAAATAGTTCTATTACACTCTTTGTATTGAAGTAGCCTACAGGATCATTAGCAACATCGCCAATGAGAAAAATTATTAAGTCTACAATAACAACTAAGATCACACCCTGTAAGGCAAGAGATAAAACTTTGGCAACTATATTTTCTACCAAATGATTAAAGTGGAGAAAGTTTTCATCACTCGTTATTCTCCTTAGCGTTTTGAAAAATCTTTTCATCTTTTTGCCGTAAAAACTCCACGTTTGAATTAGATAATGTCTAGCTTTTCTATTAATAAAGTTGGATAAGAATATTGTCAACTAGTAATAAACTTTGTTTATTATAAAGTATCCTTAACAATTAGAATACACTATGGTAAAAATTTAGAATACACTATACTAAAAATTTACATTACTAAAGTGGATTTTTACTCGATCGCAATTATCAGTAGCTACACTTGATTAAAAGATCAAACTCAATATTTTTATTCTCTCTACCTAGTAAAAATTTGATAAATAATTAGATTTATAGCAATACTATTTGAGTCGTGAGAATTATGTGGTCAATGTATCTTTTGTTATTAGTCCTTAGTCATTAGTTATTTTTCATGAACGATTTAGGATTTCTATATAGCTCTGCAAGTTACTCACAATATAGTGGTATGCGGTAGTCTATAAAAGTGCAAACTGCTAGAAAATCTATGAATTCTGAAAACAAAAACTTAGCAACGACGGATCAACATCAATCATCTCCCCAAAATTTAGCGACAAAAACCGATAAAAATGCTAATTTTTGGCAACAAACAAAAGGAAATGGGCTTACTTTAGTTATTGCTATTGTTTTAGCTTTTCTAATTCGTGTGTTTATCGCTGAACCTCGCTACATTCCTTCTGATTCAATGTTTCCTACCTTACAACAAGGCGATCGCTTGGTAGTAGAAAAAGTATCTTACTATTTTCATCCTCCCAGGAGAGGGGACATCGTTGTTTTCCAACCGCCAACTCAATTGCAAATGCAAGGTTATGAAAAGAATCAAGCTTTTATTAAAAGGACGATCGCTCTCGGAGGAGATATAATATCAGTACAAAATGGCATAGTTTATGTCAACGATCGATCGCTCAGAGAAAATTATATTGCTGAGTTACCATTATATAATCTTCCCCCTATTCAAGTGCCAGAAGGTAAAATTTTTGTGATGGGAGATAACCGCAATAATAGTAATGATTCTCATATTTGGGGCTTTTTACCAGAAACAAATATTATTGGTCATGCAGTATTGCGCTTTTGGCCTTGGAGTCGGTTAGGATCAATCTAGTACTGCTGCGCAGAAGTAATAAGTAAATTGGATACTCCTCAACCAAGATGGCAAATAGTACCACCACTAGAAGTACCTCAATGGTTCACGAATGTAGTCAGTGAATATACTCCAGATTCTGATGGACATTATGCTGCTCAGTTATTATGGCAAAGAGGAATTAATAACCTAGAAGTATTACCAGGTTATCTCCATCCAGATTGTTATCAAGTTTCTAGTCCTTTTACTTTTGGACAGGAAATGACCATGGCAGTCGATCGCTTGCAACAAGCCCGAAATAGAGGAGAAAAGGTGACTATTTGGGGAGATTTTGATGCTGATGGAGTAACTTCTACTAGTGTTCTTTGGGATGGTTTAGGGCAATTTTTTCCTCAATATTTGCAGCTAGATTACTATATTCCCAATCGTCTCACAGAATCTCATGGATTGAATAATGCGGGGATCGATCGCGCTTTAGATTCTGGGACAAAACTAATTGTTACTTGCGACACTGGTAGCACTAATATTGCTGAAATTGAATATGCCCAGGAATTAGGAATAGATATCATTGTCACAGATCATCATACTCTACCTGAAGAAAGACCCCCAGTAACTGCAATTATTAATCCCCGCTATTTTGAGACTATTCATCCGCTTTATTCTCTTTCTGGGGTAGCAGTAGCCTACAAATTAGTCGAAGCAATGTATCAAACTTTGCCCGATGTACCCCAACAACCCCTAGAGAATTTATTAGATTTAGTCGCTATTGGCTTAATTGCCGATTTGGTAGAGTTAAAAGGAGATTGCCGTTATCTAGCCCAAAAAGGGATTCAACAACTGCAAAAACAAGTAAATCCAGCTAAAGCAACCCGCCCAGGAGTAACAAACCTACTAGAATTATGTCGTCGTAATGGCGATCGCCCGACAGATATTTCTTTTGGTTTAGGACCCAGAATTAATGCGGTTAGTCGTATTCATGGTGATGCTAGCTTTTGTGTCGAATTGTTAACTAGTCGCGATCCGATTAGATGTCAGGAATTAGCTTTAGAAACCGAATTAGCTAATACTCGTCGTAAGTCCTTACAAAAAGAAACCAGCAAGCAAGTTCAAAAGAAATTAGAACGTATCGATCTATCTACTACTAGCGTAATTGTCTTAGAAGATCCTCAATGGCAAGGTGGTGTATTAGGTTTAGTAGCAGGACAAATCGCCCAAGAATATGGTCGTCCCACGATTTTGCTGAGTAGTGATGGAGAAATAGCGAGAGGATCGGCAAGATCGGTTAATAATATCGATCTCTACCAGCTAGTAAAATCTCAGGAATATCTACTCCATCGTTTTGGGGGTCATCCTTTCGCAGCAGGATTAAGTTTATCTGTAGAGAATCTATCTCTATTTCGAGAAGGAATTAATCAGCAGCTAAGACAAAAAGTTGATACTACTGCCATGCAGTCTACTATTGAAGCAGATTTAGTAGTTACTGTGGCAGAGTTAGGCAAGCCATTATTTTATCAACTGAAATTACTTGAACCTTGCGGTATGGGTAATCCTGTCCCTAAACTACTAATTAAAAATTGCTGGTTTACTAATGTTTGGCATAATAACGCCCAAGATGCTAGAGGAAAAAAGGTTCAATACATTAAAACAACTTTTAAGTTGGGAGATGATTCTGTTAAAGTTGGTTTTCCTGGGGTTTGGTGGGGGCATTATAAAGATGAAATCCCCACCCAAGAAAGATGTGATGTGATTGCCGAATTAGATTTTAATTCCTATAAAAAGCGTTATGAAGTTCGTTTGCTGGCAATAAGGACAAGAGAAGATAGTTTATCTGTAGATCCTACCCAGATTCTTGGTCATTCAATTATCGATCGCCGTAATAATCCAGATGATTTAGCAGCAACTACCAATTCTCAATTAAGTATCCTCGAAAAATGTCCCCTGAGTTGGGATGAAATTCAAAAAAAATATCGCCTGGCGATTACTTATAAGCAACCCTTAGTTTTAGCTTATCCAACCTCTACTGAAATATCTCCCGAAGAAGTATGGCAACAGTTAGTAGGAGTTGTTAAATATCTTGCCCGTACTGGAAAACAAGTAACAAAACAAAAAATACAAGCTAAATTAAATTTGAGCGATCGCACTTTTGGTTTAGGAGTACAGGCGATCTCAGCAATTGGTTTTACTTGTCAACAAACAGGACAATATTGGCAATTTAGTTGGCGAGAAGATATGGAGATTTCCCAGGAAGAGGACATCTCTATTTTTCTGTTTGCAGTAGAAGAAGAACAATTCCAGCGTCAATATTTCTCCCAAATTCCTTTATCTACTCTCCAAGGAATTTTGACCCACGAACAATATTTTGAGCCAGATCCAAGTAGATAAGTGCAATTAGGATCATTTTACTATGCTAGAATAATCGCTTTAAATAAGTGCGATCGCTTGAGTCAAAAATATAACTAACTATAAAAAAACTAATACTTTGTCAAGATTGATTTGAGGGATGAGTGTAATTAAATTTTCTCCCGTGTCTTCCTTGTCTGCCTGGTCTTCCTTGTCTCATCTCAACCTATCATTTCAAAATTGACAGACTACTAATTTACTTTTCGCTGTCAAAAACTATCTTTCTTGCTTTATGCTTACGATAAAGACAATTACTTCCAACTAAACCACCAACAAACAAGAATCCTAGAGATGGACTAAATTCAAAGGGTACTGAAGAAGTTGTTGCCGATGTCTGGAAAGCAACAGGACTTCCCGCTATCTTAAATCCGTTCTCGTCTATCTCATTAAGATCAATAGCTAAATTTCCTACTGTTGTAGCTGCATTAGAATAGATATTTAGATAACCACCCAAACTTACATCAGAGTCAACGTCATTATCAAAACCATTAATTGTCAAACTAGGGGATAAAGAAGCTGTCAAAAATATACTTCTTCCAGAAGAAGCCAAATCTTGGACTATTCCCCCTGTAACCAGATTATCATTTAGTACAGAATCGCCTAATGTATTAAAGGCTTCCAGCGTCCAACTTGTTAGGTCAGAGCTAACATCAGTACCCTGTAATACAACACCTGTATCAAGTAGACCAGAACTTAATGGTGAGTCAAAAGTCAAACGAACTCGATCGACATCAAAACCAAAGTCAGAAGCAGAAGTTGGTACTAGATCGGCAGTGTAAATTATGGCATTAGCTGCTTCCACTCCAGTCAAGCAAACTAAAGCAGCAAGACATCCGCCCCCTATTTTTGCCAGTAGTGGAGAGGGTTTCTGTATATTCATTAAAGACCTCTTGAGAAAATTTAAAGCTTTCACAAAGGTAATCTAATTTACTTAAACTCACCACGGTAGAAATTCTGTTGGGGAAATTGCTTGGTAATTAGTACTTACTTAAGATAGAAAAAGTAAATAGTTTGTTCACTATAGCGCGATCGCGTATCATAATTAATGGGTGAAAATTGGCAACAGGGAAACTTAATAGAGATAGAAATAACCGACTTAAGTAGTAATGGAGATGGAGTAGGCAGATTTAATAATAGGGTAGTATTTGTCCCCGATACAGTCACAGGCGATCGCGCTATAGTACGCTTAACGCGGGTAAAATCTAAATATGCTCGCGGTAAAGTACAGCGACTATTAAAGCCTTCTACCTATCGGATTCGTCCTCGTTGCATTGTTGCCGATAAGTGTGGTGGTTGTCAGTGGCAACATATCGATTACGAGTATCAAAGAGAAGTTAAACGTCAACAAGTAATCCAAGCACTACAACGTATTGGCGGTTTTACCGATATAGAAGTAAAACCAATTTTGTACAATGACGATGCTCTCAACTATCGCAACAAATCAAACTATCCTCTGGCAAGATCTACTACTGGACAAGTACAAGCTGGCTATTATCGTCAAGGTAGTCATCAACTTGTTAATCTAAATCAATGTCCTGTCCAAGATGCTCGTTTACATCCTCTTTTAGCTGAAATTAAACAAGATATTCAACAAAGAGGATGGTCAATTTATACAGAAAAGAGACATCAAGGAAAACTACGCCATCTTTCTCTTCGTATTGGTAGACGAACAGGAGAAATCTTACTTACTCTCGTAACGACTAACTGGCAACTAGAAGGAATAGAAGAACAAGCAAAAACTTGGTTACAAAATTATCCTCAGTTAGTAGGAGTCTGCTTGAATCAAAACCAGGCAAAAACCAATGTAATTTTTGGGCAAGAAACTCGTACTATTGCAGGCAAAGGATATGTAAGAGAAATATTTGCGGGGATCGAGTTACATATTCTGGCTGAGACTTTCTTTCAAGTTAATACAGAAGCAGCAGAATTACTACTGACAAAAATTGAAGATATACTCGACTTACAAGGTGGAGAATTAATAGTTGATGCTTACTGTGGTGTTGGTACTTTTACCTTGCCTTTGGCAAGAAAAGTTAAACAAGTTATTGGCATTGAATTGCAACCATCTTCTATAGAACAAGCTCAATGCAATGCAGATATTAATCACATTAATAATGTTACTTTTATTGCTGGTGCAGTGGAAAAATCTTTACAGAAATTAGAAGTTAAACCAGACGTTATTTTACTCGATCCTCCCCGTAAAGGATGCGATCGCGCAGTTATTGATACTCTACTTAATCTTAAACCTTCTCGGATTGTTTATGTTAGTTGTAAACCTGCAACTTTAGCCAGAGATCTTAGATTACTCTGTCAATCAGCTAGTTACCAGGTTTCTCTAGTACAGCCAGTTGACTTTTTTCCCCAAACTACCCATGTGGAGTGTTTAGTTTTACTTCAGCAATGAGGATGATTTTAAAATTTATATGCTCTAGAAAGAAATTTTAGTATAATAAGAATAAGAAAACTTGAATTATGCTCAATTAAGGATATAGGCGCTTTTCTATCAACGAATTGAAACAACTTATTAGCAAGGTGTTTTAATTCTATTGTTCTTCAAATTTAGAAAAAATAAGCATTAGAAATGATAATTTTAGGGGAATGCCCAAAGTGATATTGTTATCAAATTCACCACCAAATTTATTTGCTTTGCCATCAATATATCTAGTAAGAAAGCTGAAATTAATGGCATTCCTCAATAGACCAAAGTCCAAAACTAGAGTGAGATACGTACTACTTAATGCAAACTTGCTGGAACAAAAGCTAGAGGTATTGTTGTGATTGCCATCCCCATTCCTTGGCAGAGAAATAAATGGAGTACAATGAGCTTTGCTTCCACTCTTTACCTTCACCCAATTCTCGATCTACTGCTAGTCGATATCCCTCCTGAATGGCAACCAGAAGTTAGACTGGGTTTACAAGAAGCTTTAGTTAATGCTGCAAAACACGGTAACAAGCTCGATCCAACTAAAACAGTTATCGTTAAATTCACCATAACAGCAACGGAATATTGTTGGGTCATCTCTGATGAAGGTTCTGGCTTTACTCCTGAATGTTGTTGTCATCAAACTATATCAGAACATTTACCTCCTGAAGAAGCAGAACATGGTAGAGGTTTATGCATTTTATATGAAGTCTTCGATCGCGTTTCTTGGAATCAACAAGGTACTCAAGTAGAATTATCTAAATTAATCAAAGTAGATGAACCCCAATAAACTTTATTGGCTAATTGGTAATAGGTAGACCTTAATATAGTTCTGAATAGTTCTAACCTTTGGATGTTCGAGAATAAATTAGTCATTGTTTATCAAGCGATCCAGGTAAAATATTGATGCTGTCAAGTCAAGTAGTTTAACAACTTCTAACTTCCTGATATTTCTCTGATGTTTTCTTGTCGAGTCAACGATCGATATGAGTTACGATTACTTCAAGCTTCCGATTCAGATGAGCTTTTTGTACTAACAAATGCTAATCGTTCTTATCTTAGGACTTGGCTCCCTTGGCTTGACTCTACAAATTCAGCTTCCGATACAAAAAACTTTATTCACTCTACTCTCGAACAATTTGCCAAAAATCAAGGATTTGTAGCTGCTATTTGCGAAAAAAAATCTATAATCGGAGTAATTGGGTTTAACCAAATTGATTGGCAGAATAGAATTGGTTATTTAGGATATTGGCTTGCAGAAGCTTATCAGGGTCAAGGGATTATGACTATTTCCTGTCGAGTCGTCATTGATTATGCTTTTACAACCCTCAATCTCAATAGATTAGTGATTTTTTGTGCCTCTGAGAACAAGCGTAGCCAGGGGATTCCTCAGCGTCTTGGATTTAATCATGAGGGTACTATGTGTGAGGCAGAGTGGCTATATGACCATTTCGTTGACCATGAGATTTATGCTCTTGTTCGTCGCGATTGGAATAGCCGAGACACAAAATAAACTACCCAATAAAAATTATTTTCTTGTCACATAAATGCTTGAAATACTCGCTGTCAATTATCAATTGTCCATTGTCCATTGTCCATTCAACAAAACAAATTAACCGGGGAACACCGGTCACCGCAGGCAGCGCGGTCTTGGGGGTCTCCCCCATGAGCGACTGCTGAAAGGGTTTCCCTCGGTGCGCGTTCCTTTGCGGATTGTAAATTCCGCAGGGTCGCACCGCTTGAGCAAAGCGCGAAAGTGCGGTCTTGGGGGTTTCCCCCATGAGCAACTTTCGTAAGAACTGTTGAACCCGAAGGGCGGTGTAACGGTGACTTTCTTAACCCGAACTGGCGTTACACAGACAAATTGATGCTGTCGAGCAGTTTAACAACTTCTAATGCTGCTAATCTTTTGGACTGAGTAGGTAGGAATTCTAGTACACTAAAGCCAACTAAATCGAAATTTTCTCTTAATCTAACTAAAAATTTTTGCAGTTCTTTAATATGTATTCCATTTGGTGTTGGACAAGCCACGTGAGGGAAATCTTTGGGTTCAATAACATCTAAATCAAGATGAATATAGAGTTGATTAAAATCAGCTTTGTCTAGTGTTGAAAAGAGCCTATCATAATCTTCATTATTAATTGATTTGGCTGAAAATAGAGATAACTCTTTTTGCTCAATAAAACTTCTTTCGGGTACATCGAATTCTCTTGCCCCAATTAAAAACACTTGATTTGGCTCTAGTTGTGAAAATGCTTGATTGACAATATCTGTGTTTCCTTCTCCTAGTAAAACACGTAATGGCATCCCATGAAAATGAGAACTAGGGGATGAATTTGGTGTGTTCAAATCTCCATGGGCATCTAACCATAAAACAGCCAAAGATCGATCGTATTTTCTATTGAGAAAAGAAATGGGAGCAATTTCAACGCCACAATCTCCCCCAATCATGAGAATTCTTTCTGGATCGTGAGTTTGTATAATTCTACAAGCATTGAGAAGTTGGGAAAAGATTTGGCTGTATCCCAGAATGCTGCGATCGATAGTTAAAGAATAAGTTAGAGAAGTAGGAATTTGAGAAAAAGGAATTCTATCGTGTAGTAATTCGTATAGAATCTTAGCACCTTCGTACATTTCCAATCGCCCTGAACCCTGCCACTGTGGGAAGAAAATGTTTAGGGTTTCCTGTAAAAATTCTGGCATAGATTACCGTTTAAGTATTGGAAATTAGAATTGCTTCGTTTATTTCAACATTACAGGCTGTGCATCTACAGCAATGCGGAATAAACTATAAGGTTTTTCTCTAAGATCTTCTCCCTTGTGAAAACCTGGCTGTCTGTGTAATTGATTAGCAGTAAAATAAAGATAGCCATCTGTCGCTAAAGATAATGTGTCGGGCCAAAGTGCGTGAGAATCAAACACTAAAGTTTCTTCACTTCCTGCCATTGCTTCAGGCAAACGACGACGAATAGCATTATGTTCGTAATCAGTAATGTAAACACGTCCTTCAGAATCTGACTCTAAACCATCAGAAGCACCTTTTTCCCCTAGATTTTCCACAGTAGCAGCAATTACTTCATCTCCTATCCTTTCATCAGCTAAAGCATCAAGACTGACACTATAAAGCTGTCTGCCAGAAAGCACACAGTAGTAGATTTTAGTTCCGTCGCTGGCGATCGCAATTCCATCTGCACCTACTGTCATATAGCTAGGTTCTCCATCAGTAGGTCGATTTAGCAATGGCTGTCCTTCTACAACTGGTACAAAATTTGGTTCGGCTAAAGTTGAAGGATGTTTGTCTAATCTCCGCCAACTTCTACCAGATGCCAGATCGACGATAATAATGCCATTAGTGCCTTCAGCAGAAGAATCTGTAATAAATGCCATTCCTTCTGTACCACGAGTAAGGTCAAAGCGAATATCATTCAAATAAGTTGTTGGTAAAGCTACATCTTCTGGAAACAAAATAGTTTTGAAAACACGATTGGACTGCAAATCCACACCAACTAATTTGGCTTTGCCATAGGAAGCTGGTTCAAATAGAGGTCTACCAGTGTCTAATAGCCAAAGACGGTTATTGGGGTCTACAACTACACTTTGTACTGATAGCAGAGAATTTTGTGGGTCAGAATCATTAGAATTGATTTCTGCATTAGGATAAGGAACTACTTCATCGCCGATAACCTCTCCTACTGTATAAGGAACATCATCACCCCAACGAGGAAAGGTGACAAAAATACGTCCTTCTTGAGATACGGTTACTCCTGCTGGCATTGCACTATCAAAAGTTGCCACTAATTCCAATTCGCCAACTGTTTGAGATTGAGGCAATTCCGGTAGCTGTGCTTGAACACTTCCCCAAAATAAGACAGAAACTGTTACTATCGATAAAATTAAAAACCGCCCGTAGGTATCTACATACCTAGGAAATACTGTGAAAGCCCGAAGCATAGTACTTTATACCTGTTAGTTATGCAAACTGCCGTATACAGATACCGTACAAAGAATAACCTTGATTTGTCTTGTCAATTCTTGACCAAGTTTTTTCTATTATTGCACTTTAAAACCAAAAAAAGCATGATTTTCTCTAAATTTTGAGTATTTAATTCGCTTTAATTATTATGGTATTTCTTTATCCCATCATTAGATTAATTAACTTGAAATATTCGAGCGCAAATGAGCAGGAATTTCTTCGGGTATCACCCACAGGTAAATCATAGAGCCTTCCCTAGTTCTTACTGCGCGATCTGGTTCCCAGTCTCCCATATTAAAGTCGTGGGAAACAACTCTAGTTCCTGGTTTGAGTTGCTCAAACAACTGAGGTCTTAGTTTCAAGTTAAGTTGAGGTAGTAAGTACAGTGTCACAACAGTAGCTTCGCGAATATCACTGGTAAACAGATCTTGCTGGAGAAACGTGACACGGTCGGTTACTCCTGCGGTGAGAGCATTTTCATTAGCTTCTTCAATACGTTCTGGATTAATATCAATGCCAATACCGCGAGTGCCATACCTTTGTGCTGCCGTAATGGGGATTCGTCCATCGCCACTACCAAGATCGTAAACCACATCATCTTTTGTCACTTCTGCTAGTTCGAGCATTTCATCGACAACCTCTTGAGGTGTCGGGACATAGACAACATCTGGTGCTCGTTGAGATAATTGAACTTCTGTCGGCGATCGCTCTGCTTCAGTTGTGGTTTCTTGTGGACTGTATTGAGTGCTGCCAAGACTAATAGCACTTACCAAACAGATACTAGTAAACATTAAGCCAAATTTGTGTTCTATTGACATGATTCTTCTCTCCTTTAATTACGCTTTGTTTGACGCATATAAAACAAAAAAGGTACCCCTGCCAACAAAACAGCCACGCCAACCATAGCACCAACTCCTGTATAAACAAGACTAGATTGCAGCATATAAACACAGATGCCACAAAAGAGAATGGGGGTGAGGGGATACAGAGGAACTTGAAAAGGACGCAGAATTTTTGGTTCTCGCCTTCTTAACACAAATAGAGAAATACCCGTTAATAAAAAAAAGAACCAAAATACAGGAGTAGTATATTCAACCATAGTTTTGAAACCATTAGGAGTAAAAGTTCCCAGTAGCACCAACATTAAACAGATCGCACCTTGGACTAATAGGGCATGAGTTGGTGTTTTACTACGAGCTTCCCAGCGTCCTAGCCAAGCAAACAACCGAAAGTCAGTTCCGAGAGCATAATTCGTTCTTGCCCCTGTAAAAATAGTGGCATTGAGAGAGCAGAGAGTAGCAACTGAAATTAGCAGACTAATCAACACCGCACCCCAGTTACCAATTGTGCTACGCATCAAATCTGCTGCCACTGCTTGGGAAGTAATTATGTGGGAAAATCCTAACCCGTGAAGATAAGCAAAATTTATTAATAAATAGAGTAAAGCGATCGCACTAATACTCCAAAGCAGCGATCGCGACATATTCTGTCTGACATCTCGTAACTCTGCTGAGATATGAGCAGCTTCGTTCCAACCACCATAGGTTAACAAAACAAACACCAACGCTAAACCTACATTAGTCTGGGTTGTAGTTGATGAAAGTTCTGACGGAGTTGAAGAAGGAGTAAAAACCAATCCAACGATAATAACCAATAGCAAGCCTAAAACTTGAGTCAAGGCAAGGCAATTTTGTATCCACTTGCCCTGCCGAATACCCAGGAAGTTTAGCCCACTAAAGATAATTATGGCGATCGCTGCATACATAGATGATGAATACTCCCCCAAACTATATATCTGTGAAGCATAATCTCCAAACACAAATGCTAATAGTACAACAGAACCAGTTTGCATCACTGTCAGACGCGCCCACGCAAAGAGAAAAGCGATACTGTTACCAAAAGCCCGTTGGAAGTAATAATAACTACCTCCTGGATGGGGATAAGTTGTTGCCAATTCTGCGTAACATAAAGCCCCAACTAGGGAAATTCCTCCACCCAAACACCAAATCAGTAAAGTAACAACTGAACTGCCAGCATTAGTAGCAACTAAGGATGGTGTCTCAAAAATGCCTGCGCCGATGACAATACCAACAGTTAAGGCTACTGCATCTAGTAATGTTAGTGTTGGTTTGGTCGAAGTTAATTTGCCGATCTTCATATCTTGCTTGGAGTTTATACCCAATTTTTTGCGCCATAAAATCTATCAGCACTTAGCACTTAACGCTAAGAGAGAAAATAATGAAACCAGAGTTTTGTATCAAGAGATGATTTTCTCCCTTGATGTTTCTAACCAAACTGAGATTGATGAAGGTGAAGAAATACTCTCGAATCAGTTAAAGATAATAGATTTATTGTTTTTTAGTATGGGCAGCAAATATGACATGAAAGTGTCAGTTCAGTACTTCTTGATTCAAAGTTGTTAGTTCTTAGTTGTTAGTTCTTAGTTCTTAGTTATTAATTAGTGGGAGATTGGACTCGCCACTAATTATAAGCCACCAAATCAAAGATTATGGTGGGGACGGAGCTTATAAACTGCGGAGGAGACCTCCGCAGACAGCCCCTCG
>JASJDI010000111.1 GCA_030065155.1 Xenococcaceae cyanobacterium MO_188.B29 | reverse complement strand
CTACGATTATTAGCCTTGGGGCGCAGGGCTACTGCTCATGGAGGGACTGTTAGTCAAGGGAGTGGACGTGAAAAATCCACAACTGAGCTAGTCCCAACGAAGTGAGAATCCCTCGCTTTCATAGCGACGGGAGCGTCAATCATAAAACTCTTAAAATACTGGGAATACTATCTATTTCCCCTAAACTTTTAATTTCTGCTAGAGCCTGACCGAAATTCCCTTCTTTGACATCGTGAGTAACAACTACAATTTCAGCTAATTTTTCTTGGAAGCCAATTTGAACTACAGATTCTAAGCTGACATTATGATTACCAAAAGAAGTACCTAAATGACCAATTACTCCAGGGATATCTTTACAGAGGAAACGGGCATAAAAACGAGTTTCAACTTCTTCTAGGGGTGTCAGGGTAGAAAAATGTTGATGAGAACAACTCAAAAGTGGGTCTAGATTCTTGGTTTTACCACTACTTTTGAGAATACCCACAATATTGAGAATATCAGAGACAACTGCACTAGCAGTAGCACCAGCACCAGCACCAGGACCAAAGAACATTACTTGTCCTAAGGGTTCTCCTTCTACCAAAATAGCATTGTAAACATCATTAATGCTTGCTAAGGGATGAGCTTTAGGAACAAGAGTAGGATGGACTCTAACTTCTAAATTATCATCTTGATAGTTATCAGTTTGAGCGATCGCTAGTAACTTAATAACAAATCCTAGTTTATCTGCATAGCTAATATCTGTAGCGTTTACTTGGCGAATACCTTCACAGGGAATGTCTTCCCGTTTAATTCTGCCCCCAAAAGCGATCGAAGCCAAGATAGCAATTTTATCGGCTGCATCTAAACCATCTACATCGGCAGTAGGATCGGCTTCAGCGTAGCCTAATTTTTGTGCTTCAGCTAATACATCAGCAAAATCTGCACCTACGGCTGCCATTTTGGTAAGAATATAGTTGGTAGTGCCGTTAACTATACCAATCACACTATTAATGCGATTTCCTGCCAAAGACTGTTTGAGTGGTTTGATAATGGGAATGCCTCCCCCCACAGCAGCTTCTAGTAAAACATAGACTCCTGCTTGATTAGCTGCGGTGTAAATTTCATCGCCATAACGAGCGATAACTGCTTTGTTGGCAGTAACAATGTGTTTACCATGAGAGATAGCTTTGAGGATGAGCGATCGCGCTGGCTCTAATCCTCCTAATAACTCTACAACTATCTCGATCTCTGGATCGGTAACAATAGCTTCTAAATCTGCTGTCATCACTCCAGAGGGCAATTGTACCTTTCTCGGTTTATCCAGGGTTCTTACCCCTGCTTGTTTAATTTCAATTTCTTTTAATAGCTGATTTCGTCCAGCAGGATCGAGAATAATTTCTGCTGTTCCTGTTCCTACTGTGCCTAATCCTAATAAACCAATTTTAAAAACCACGATGGTTATTGTTTATCCTGACTGTAAGTTTTGTCTATCTATACTAAATTATCAACTTACCATTTCTTTGACCAGTTTGTGGGTAGGGAGTAGGTAGTAGGTATTAGGTATTAGGTATTAGGTATTAGGTATTAGGTATTAGGTATTAGCCGTTAGTTTATAGTACTTTATGGTTAAGGTGATTTTGGGCAACAGAGATTAATGAAACGATGGCTTTTATTTGGTTGGTTGATTGGACTTGCTCTGTTAACTTTCTTAATTATTAGCCAGGGAATTACAGTTATCAAAGAAGTCTTTACTGTTGTCGGTTGGCAAATATTGGGGTTGGCATTTTTTTATCTAATCCCTTTGTTTTGTGCTGCTTTATCTTGGTTCTATCTTTTTCCACACCAGCGAAAACCAACCTATGGGCTAATTATTTATGCTACTTGGATTGGTTTGGCAATCAACTGGCTGTTACCAGTGGCTCAAATTGGCGGAGAAATAGTCAAGACACAGTTATTAATTAAGAAAGGATATTCCTTCAGCACTACAGCAGCTAGTACTCTAGGAGATCAAACCTTACAAATAGCAACTCAAGCCTTATATGCTTTACTAGGATTTGGGCTTTTTCTCTATCAGTGGCAAGACCTAAAGTTGATTATCGCTATTATTGGCGGTATATTTTACCTAAGTTTGCTTGGTTTTATCTTTTACCGCGTGCAGAAAGCGGGATTATTTGGCGCGATCGCTTCTGTTAGTAAACGTATTCTACCCCTCAGTCACAGTGATGATCTGGCAGAGACGGCTAGATCAGTCGATCGAGCTGTGAAAACAATGTACGCTCGTACTTCACAACTAGCTTGGGCTTTTGCTTGGCGTTTTGCCTTCCGCTTAGTTTCGGTAGGGGAAGTTTGGTTAGCGATGAGATGGCTAGAACATCCAGTGAATCTCTGGGAAGCATTAATTTTAGAAAGTTTAGGTCAGGCAGTGCGATCGGCTGCATTTCTGATTCCAGGAGGATTAGGAGCGCAAGAAGGTGGTTTAATGCTTATTGGTACGGCTTTAGGAGTACCCACCCCCATTTCTCTGAGTCTATCTTTGTGTAAGCGTTGTCGGGAACTATTATTAGGTATTCCTGGTTTAATTGTTTGGCAACTGCAAGGAAGACATAAACCTCTTGCATAAGTCCTATTAACCTCAATGTCTTGTTTGACCATGATTCTATGAAAAGTTAGATAAAGCGAATTAGTTATTTTTGCCTTTTCTGATTAGAAGCTGTAATACCTATAGCTATTGAGGTCAAGCTCTGTAAGCATGGAGAGATTTAAAACTATTTTTAATAGCTGGTTTCATTAGTTTCATCAAAGTTTCTCGTAGTCTAACTGTAATTGGATGCGCTAAATGCCCCATTTGTCCCGAACGCAAAGATCGAGCTTTTTATTCTTAACTTTAATAGCAATTTCCCAAATAGCCATTGATGGAGTTATGCCATTTTTCTCCCGTTCCATTTTTTCAACGGCAATTTTAGCTGGAAACTCATCGGGGTCTAGACTCCACCACAGTAAAGCACAGGTATCTAAAACAACGCTCAAATCTCATCACCCCATTCTTCTACAGTAGGAGTAGTAGGGTCTTCTAAATATTTAATACGCCCTCGTAAATCTTTAAATAATTCCTCTGTTGTCGGTGCTTGATGATATTTAGATATCTTAGCTACTGGTTTGCCACGATCTGTCACAATTACTTCCGTATCTTCTGATTCCACTTCTCTCAGTATTTCGAGGAGTTTACTTTTGAGTTTACTTTTAGATATTTTCATAGTTATAACTATAGTCATGACTACAGCCGTAGTATCATTGTTGAAAATATTTTTAGTTTTCTACAAGATGATACATAATCTGGCTTTATTTAGGGCGATCGCTTATTTTTTGAAGATATATCACTAGTAGAGACAAGGCATGCCTTGTCTCTACCTACTCCCTACTTTAATTAGCTGACGCTTCAGTAAATTTTGTTGCTGATACCAAGCGATCGCATCTAGTAAAGATTCTTGTAGAGAACGACAATTAAGACCTAATTCTTGTTTAGCTTTAGTATTGTCAAACAGCAAAGGAGTGCGGGCAAGTCTGACTCCTGTAAGAGAAGCTGCTGGTGGTTGATGAGTCAGGCGATCGGCAATAAATTCTTGAACTATACTCACAGTTAAGGCAAACCAGTAAGGTATTCGCCGTTTGGGCATTTCTAAACCAGTTAATTCAGCCAGAGTTGCTAATAATTCGCTGAGTTGGAGATTGGTATTACCCAAAATATAGCGTTCTCCTATTTTTCCTTTCTCTTGGGCTAATAAGTGTCCCATCGCCACATCCCGTACATCGATGACGTTGAGGATACAATCTAAGAAAGCAGGATAATTACCATTGAGAAAACCGAGAATCATGCGAGAAGGTGGGGTTAGTCGGTAGTCTCCTGGACCAAGGGGAACAGTGGGATTGACAATTACTACTGGTAAACCCATTTTTACAGCTTTAAAAGCCTCTTGTTCTGCCAGAAACTTTCCTTGGCAATAAGGTCCTGGCATATCCTCAAGAGTTAGTTTAAGCGATTCATCAATTTTAGTTTGATAATAGCGATGGCGATAGCTTTTGAGAATTGACTCGGTAGAAGTATGAACTACTTTTTCAATCGTAGGTGTTGCTAAGGCAGCTTCTAAAACATTTTTAGTACCTAATTGATTGACGGAAATAAATTCACTTTTATGGCGTGTCCATAAACCCGCTTTTGCAGCTAAATGAAAAACTATTTGGACTTCTTTGAGACTTCTGCGTACTAGATCGCGATCGACAATTGAGCCATTGATATATTCAACCCCAGGAAGAGGATTGTTTGGTTCGGCAATATCCAAAATACGCACCGAATCTCCTCTTGCTAACAAAAGATCGACTAAATGCCGTCCGATAAATCCAAGTCCTCCAGTCACTAAAACTTTTTTCCCCATCATCTCTCTCAGAAACGCCTTATACTTCTAATCTAAGATCAAATCAAACGTGAAGATCGTTTCCAAAATGACCAATCATTGAACATTAAACATTGAACATTAAACATTTTGGATTCAAGTCTGCTTCCTTGCCAAAGGATAAAGGATAAATGATAAATAAAATGACAACTCCACCACCACCACGTCTCTTGCATCCCTTAATGGGTTGTGATTTAAAAAATTTGCTTAAAATAATAGCTATCAATGGCTTTGTTGCTCCCAATCGTTTGCCTCAGCTAGGTTTGATTTTAGCAGCAACTCTATCGCGTTTACCTTTTTCTCTAGCAGAAAGAATTTTAGTAGCGCAGTCATCCAAATCTCTAAAGTCACCACCAATCTTCATTATCGGACATTGGCGTAGTGGTACTACTTATCTTTACAATTTACTCAGTCGCGATCGCGCTTTTACTACGGTTTCTCCCCTTGCTACTGGTTTACCCTGGGATTTTTTATTGTTAGCGAAATTGATCCAACCTCTGCTAGAAAAAGCTTTACCTAGCGATCGTAAAATTGACCAAGTGCCAGTAAATCCTGATTCTCCTCAAGAAGATGAGATTGCCCTTGCCAATATGCAATCTGTCTCTTTCTATCATGGTTTGTATTTTCCGCAAAGATTTCGAGCCAATTTTGATGGGGGAATTTTTTTTACAGGATGCACTCCCCAAGAAGTAGAACAATGGCAAAAAGCGATGACTTATTTCCTGACTAAGTTACAATTGCAGCACCCGAATCGTTGCTTACTAATCAAAAATCCAGTTTATACAGCGCGAGTTGCTTTATTGCGAGTAATGTTTCCTAACGCTAAGTTTATCCACATTTATCGCAATCCTTATATTGTTTTTCAGTCCATGAGAAACTTTTATCGTACTCTCTTAGCAGAAATGGCATTGCAATCATACGATCGTGTAGCGATCGATGAGGTTATTTTAGAAAGCTATCCTAAAATGATGAACTCTCTATTTGAGGATCGGGCAAAGTTAGAACAAGATCGATTTGTAGAAGTTCGTTTTGAGGAATTAAAAGCAGATCCCCTCAGTCAAATAGAACAAATTTACCGACAGTTGAATTTAGACAATTTTGCTGCTGCTAAACCCTATTTTCAGCAATATTTAAACTCTCTCAGTCCTTATCGCCAGAATAGCTATCAATTTAATCCCGTAGATAACCAACAAGTAGAAAAATATTGGCAACCATTTATCGATCGATGGCAATATCAACCACCAGTAAGCTGAGCAATATCAAAGTTGTCGATCGAGGAGGAATTGGCATTATATCCCCCATCTTGATATTCCTACATAAATTTAATTCTTTTATTGCATAAAAAATGTAACTTAAAATACATTTGCCCACAAGATTGGGTATTAATTAAGCAAAAATAAAGCTAAAGCTAAAAATAATTTTTCTCTGCCAAGGTTTAGCACCAGCAGAGATCAACCGTAAATAAACTAAATTATATGGAGTTGATGTGACATTTCCCTATCGTGAAACTAAAACCGCTCATCAAGCCTGGGAAAATAATAAAACTATTGAACAGGGTATAAAAGCTGCACAACAACAAAATTGGTTGTTAGTTACCCGTTATTTACAGCAATTACCCTTAAACAGCAGAAAACCCTCATCGCATAAATTAGCTCCAATTACCTGGGAAAAAGGGTTTAAACTAGCTTTATCAGTTCTCTTTAATGGAGATTTTCAACAGCGTTGGGAAATAGCTAAGATTATACCTAGACTGGGAAAGGAAGTAATTCACCCCTTGATTACTCTCTTAGAAGATGAAGATGTTGATATAGAAGTTCGTTGGTTTATTAGTCGTATTTTGGGAGAATTTAATGAGCCTGCGATTGTAATTGCTTTAGTTAAACTACTCCAGCAAACCGAACAAGAAGAGCTAGCATTAGTTGCTGCTAGAACTTTAGCAAATATTGGTAATTCGGCTATTGATGCTTTATCTGAGTTGTTAGCAGAAGAAGAGTATCGCCTCTTATGTGTGCAAGCTTTAGCTCATATTCGTTCTGTTGAGACTATCGAGCCTCTACTGTCGGTAGTTAAAGACTCTCAACCAGAAGTACGAGCGATCGCGATCGAAACTCTGGGTAGTTTTCGTGATGAACGAATTAACCCTATCTTATTACAAGCACTAACAGATACAGAAGCTAAAGTAAGAAAAGAAGCAGTAATTGCGTTAGGATTCCGTAGTAGTCTTGCCGAGCAACTAAATTTAGTCGAACAGATTGAACCTTTACTATACGATCTTAATCTAGAAGTTTGTCACCAAGCTGCGATCGCTTTAGGGAGAATAAGCAACCAAAAATCTGCTGATGCTTTATTTACAGTACTTAAATCTCCTCTTACTCCCCTACCTCTAAAATCTAGTGTAGTTCGAGCTTTAAGCTGGCACAGTACCGAACTTGCTTTAAATTATCTCCAACAAGCATTACTTAGAGAAGAAGAGGAAGTATGCCAGGAAATTGTTGCAGTTTTAGGACGATTGACAGAACCTAAGTTAAAAGTACAGGCAACTCATATTCTGATCGATTTTTGGCAGTTAGAAAAAGGTAAAATCAGTACATCTTCACTCAAACAAAATTTAGCTATGGCTTTTGGTATTTTGGGTGAACAAAAAGCGATCTTACCTCTTCAGCAACTTTCTGAAGATACAGAAGAAAGTGTAAGACTACATGCGATCGCTGCTTTGAAGAAATTAGAGATTACGCCTGATGGGAATTAGTTGTTCTTTTTTTGTTACAAATGTATTACCAATAATGATCGACATTAGGTTTTATCGATAATTATTGCCAAGCATATCAAAACCTATTTTCAGATGTAAGATACTGCTGCTACTAAAGCATCTACCATGGCTATTTTTTTGTGCATCGATCTCTTATTTATTTGGGTATGAGACTTGTCATACTATTGAATTTGGGTGTTTTGCAGAAGTGCGATCGCCCGATCTTCTTTTTTTTAAGCGATCACTTAAAAATCTCGAACTCATAAACATCAATTAGCAGTAGTATCTTCTCATAATCACCAAGTCGTGGTGTATACAATCTGACGAAAAAAATTGTTCAACGTAAGTCAGAAACAATCATCACAGCAATTTTTAAATAAATTAAAAGTCTGAGAATTCTGTTGCTGAATGTGACAATTTTCCAGTTTTATTAAAAAACATTAAAATGGCTAGACATATTTGCTAACTTGTGGGTGCAAACTAAATTAGTATTTCACCCTTGGAGAAATATCATGACAATTGCATTAATTAGCGTTTTATTTTTAGGTTGGTTTTTAGCTGCTACTATTGGCACTTATGCTTACTTTGCCAACAAGTAGAACCTTTAATAAGTCCAAGACTCGTTTTAAACATTTCCTAGATCTTTAATGGAGGTAACGATGACCGATTTGAGAAAGAGCGAACATCAATTAATTCCCATCGCTCGCTTCATAGATGATCGCCAACAACATTCAGCTATGCTTCAAGTACAGATCTTGAGGTTACAACTGAAAGAAGAAAAACTCAGAGATAAGATCGTCTATCAGTCTATTAAAGACAAGATATTCACTAAGTAAACCTAAGTACGGCTAGAACTCTTGAAAATCCTTTGATTTCTCCTAGTTCTAGCCTATATTTAGAAATATAGAACTTGCGCCACAATTCATTCTTGACTCTCCAGTAAGATGGAGATTTTATACTGATATTACTCTCATAGGAGTAATCAGTTATGGCAACAAGTAATCTTCGTTTGAAAGGGATGAGTTGCGCGGGTTGCGCTAATCGAATTGCTAAAGCGATTCAAAATGTGAACGGCGTAACCGAATGTAATGTTAACTTTGCCTTAGAACAAACTACGGTTAAATATAATCCCCGCACAACTAACTTAGACATAATTCAAAAAGCGATCGCGAATGCTGGATACGAATCACAGCCTATAGTAGACATAGATAACCCCACAGAAGATACTGAACAGGTAAATCGACAACAAGAATTAAAACAGAAGCTAATTGTCGGTGGTGTAATCAGTATTTTGTTGGTAGTTGGTTCAATACCAGCTATGACTGGTATACACATTCCTTTTATTCCTATGTGGCTACATAATTACTGGCTACAGTTAATAGTTAGTACTCCAGTATTATTTTGGTGTGGTCAATCTTTTTTTGTCGGTTCATTCAAAGCCTTGAAACATGGTGCAGCCGACATGAATACTTTGGTTGCTTTAGGGACAGGATCGGCTTATTTATATTCTTTATTTGTTACTCTTTTTCCTAGTTTATTTGTTTCTCAGGGTTTGCAAGCTGCCGTGTATTATGAAGCAGCAGTAGTAATTATTACCTTAATTTTATTAGGTAGATTATTGGAAAGTCGCGCCAAAGGCAAAACTTCGGCAGCAATTCGTCAACTAATGGGTTTACAAGCCAAAACCGCCAGGGTTATTCGTCAGCAGCAAGAACTAGATATTCCTATTCAAGAAGTAATTGTGGGCGATATTATTATTGTCCGTCCTGGAGAAAAAATTCCTGTAGATGGAAAAATAATTGAGGGGAATTCCACTATAGATGAGTCCATGGTAACAGGAGAACCTATCCCTGTAACTAAAACTATTGGCGAAGAAGTGATCGGGGCAACTATTAATAAAACAGGTAGTTTTAAATTTCGGGCGGAGAGGGTAGGCAAAGATACAGTTTTAGCTCAAATCGTGAAATTAGTTAGAGATGCCCAAACCAGTAAAGCCCCTATCCAGAAACTAGCCGATCGCGTTACAGGCTGGTTTGTACCTGTAGTTATGATTATAGCGATCGCAGCTTTTATCATTTGGTTGAGTGTAACTAGTAACTTTACCCTAGCAATGGTTAATGCTGTTAGTGTACTGATTATTGCTTGTCCCTGTGCTTTGGGTTTGGCAACTCCTACTTCGATTATGGTAGGTACAGGTAAGGGTGCAGAAAACGGTATTTTAATTAAATCCGCAGAAACTTTAGAACTTGCTCACAAACTGCAAACTATAGTTTTAGATAAAACAGGAACAATTACCCAAGGTAAACCAACGGTAACTAATTATGTAACTGTCTCTGGAGTTGCTAATCATAATGAACTGAAACTTTTACGTCTAGTTACTGCCATAGAAAACTATTCCGAACATCCTCTAGCAGAAGCCATTGTTAATTATGGTCGATCGCAGGTATCTGCAAACAATCAATTAGATGTAGGGGCGAACAGCCCTTCGGGTTCGACACTTTTCTCAAGTCGGGGAACCCTTTCGGCAGTCGCTCATGGGGGGAACCACAGCAGTTGCTTCAAGTCGGGAAACCCGCCCAACGCACTGCCTCCCCAAGACCGCACTGCCTCACCACCGCAAGTGTCTCACCGTTCGCCCCTACCACAGGTAACAGATTTTGAAGCCATCCCAGGCATGGGTGTTCAAGGCATTGTTTCAGATCGCTTAGTACAAATTGGTACTGAACGCTGGATGGATGAGTTAAATATTGATACTCAGCCTCTAAAAGACTATCAACAAACTTGGGAAGCAGAAGCCAAAACCACCGCTTGGATTGCTGTAGATGGAGAAATTGAGGGATTAATGGGGATAGCAGATGCGATTAAAGCTTCTTCTAGGGACGTAGTGCAAAAGCTCAAAAAAATGGGCTTAGAAGTAGTAATGCTCACAGGAGACAATCAAATAACAGCAGAAGCGATCGCCCGTGAAGTAGGCATTATCAAAGTTATAGCAGGAGTAAAACCAGATCAAAAAGCAAATGCAATCAAATCTTTACAAACACACAATTCTGTAGGGATGAATGGCAGTTCATCCCCCCTAAAAAAAGCTAAAATCGTCGCCATGGTAGGAGATGGAATTAACGATGCACCTGCTTTAGCTCAAGCTGATGTAGGTATTGCCATTGGTACAGGAACAGATATCGCGATCGCAGCTAGTGATATTACGCTTATTTCTGGAGATTTACAGGGTATTGTTACTGCGATTAGATTAAGTCAAGCAACAATTCAAAATATTCGTCAAAATCTCTTTTTTGCTTTTATTTACAATACTCTTGGTATTCCCATTGCTGCGGGAGTCCTGTATCCTCTGTTTGGTTGGTTACTCAATCCAATGATTGCAGGGGCAGCTATGGCTTTTAGTTCTGTTTCTGTAGTTACTAATGCTTTACGCTTGCGTAAAGTTAGGTTATCACAATAAACCCTAAAGACCCAATCTTCTCCAGAACCAATATCTATCCCCGCAGCGTGGGCATTGATTCGCTCGAAATTTGACTCTTTTTGGCTTTGGACACCAGCGGAAATCTTCATCCTTCACTCCTCAATTCTAGGTTTTTAGGTACCCTGACCTGGGTTGAGGTTCAGTTAGATTCTCTCCAGCAGGATAAGGACAAGCCCTTCACCAATGTC
The DNA here is from genome assembly GCA_030065155.1 of Xenococcaceae cyanobacterium MO_188.B29. Classification (GTDB taxonomy): domain Bacteria; phylum Cyanobacteriota; class Cyanobacteriia; order Cyanobacteriales; family Xenococcaceae; genus JASJDJ01. Next base: position 8,092 of record JASJDI010000111.1, on the reverse strand, counting down.
ATACACTTAAAAATAAGATGTAATAATCAAGAGAAAATAACTAGATTTTTGTTTAAGTAACAGTTAAGTAGTGCCTCAAAGTACTGCAGATTGTAGCTCGCAAAGAAATCAAGTATACTTCTTAAAAGTTACAAAGCTTTACATCTCAGATACAAATTTCACACTATTTGCTTTTATAGGTAATGACCAATCAGCCCAATTCTGATTCCAGCCAAGAAACTCATCAGACTACAGAAGAAATTACCAGTAATAAACAAGTAACAGTAGACTCCCTTCAGGCAGAAATTCCCCCCTTAGTCACCGTTACACCGCCGTACAACGACGGTGCCTGCGGTGACCGGTGTTCCCCGGTCAATACTGATATATCTCAAGAGGAAAAGAGTTTAACTACTCACACCAATACAAAGACTGCCCGCGGAGTTACTCAAACTGTAGATAACAAAAGGCTTCGTCTTTCTCAATCTTGGTTAATTATCATTGCTTTAGTAACTATGGGATTGGGACTATGGATTGATTTTGCCTGGTTAGGTTTAGCAGGATCAATTGCTGCTTTACTTTTTTCTTTGGGTGTAGTTTTCAACTCAGTTAAAGGATGGATTATTAGGTTTCTTACTCCTAATGAAAGAAAGAATATCCTGGGTTTTCTTGGATTCACTCTAGCTTGTGCTGGTTTGTTTAAGTATTTAGGTATATACCAGAGAATAAGCAATTGGCTGAATCAATTTAAGTATGACGAATTTGGTTCGTGGGCTGATTGGGTAGGGGCATTAGGACAGATATCTATTGCTGTGTTGGCTGTATACATTGCTTGGGCGCAGTATGTTATTTCTAAGGATTTAACCATTCAACAAAACCGCATTACCCAACAACAAACTATTGATGCTTATTTTCAGGGAATATCTGATTTAGCGTTAAATGATGATGGTTTTTTAGAAGATTGGCCTCAAGAAAGAGCAATTGCAGAAGGACGTACTGCTGCTATTCTGAGTAGTGTTGATTCAGTAGGAAAAGCCAAAATTCTGCGTTTTTTGTCTCAATCTCGTTTGTTAACTCCTCTTCGACGTGATACTTTTTTGGGTAGACCAATTTTAGACGGTAGTGGTGGCTATGCTGAGGACAGAGCTTATGGACTCAGGGTTATTCACTTGGGAGTAATGTTGGCAGGATGCAATCTAGCTGGTCAAGATTTGCGTTGGACAGACTTAAGTGAAGCTAATATGGTTAGAGCTAATCTTAGAGAATGCGATCTAGTTAAAGCTAATCTTTCGCGGACTGTATTATATGAGGCTAAATTAGTTGGGGCAGATTTAAAGAGTACTCGCCTTTTTTATGGCTCAGTGGAGACTGCTTCTCCCCGTAGTCGTACTACACCACCCAATTATGAAACAGGTGAATGTACTGGAGTAGTAGTAGAAAGAAGTAATTTAACTGGAGTAAAACGACTTAATGATGAACAGCGTTTTTATTTATGTGCTTGGGGTGGAGAGAAAACGAGAGCCACCATTCCTGGTGGTTGCGAAGACATACCTAATAGATTAGGAAGATAATCTCATTGCAGAAACATCTGAGTGAAAGGGTTTCCTAGTCAAATTATCTTGTGTTTCATCTGTGTGCTGCCAAATGTAGGTTTTAAAATCAATAGAAGATTATTTAACTAACAGGGGAATATTATAAGCAGCTTATCTATCCAGTAATTTAATGAAACACGCTAGCAATGAATCCCCTAATGTTGCAGAAGGAAGATTACTACTACTTTTAACAGGCTGTTTATATGGGCTTTTTACTATAATTCCTGATAGCCATAGCGTTATGGTTGTCTGGTCTTTTGTTTTTTTGTGGCAGGTAGGTCTATTATTACCAGTTTTTTGTTTACTCTGGTGGTTATGGCAAGGAAAATTATCTTGGTTAGGTAATGGCTTAGATTGGATTATTGGGTTAATAGTTGTTGGTTTTTTTATATCTACTACTTTTGCTCAATTTCCTCAGCAAGCATTTTGGTACAGTTGGACAGCAATTTGTTTTCTGGCTGTACTGTATGTACTCAATTCTTGGTTGAATACTCCTCATAAACGATACAAGATTTTAGTACAGCAAGGTTATTTAAATATTGCCTTTATGGTGGTTAGTTTATTTTTGTGGACAGGACAGACTTTACTGCCAGAATTAGCAAGAATCAAACAGCTTCAACAGCTTGGCATTAATTTAAAGTTCGATTTTTCTACCCTGGAGTTACGGAATTGGGCCCCTATTGGACATCAAAATTATGTAGCTGGTTATTTACTTTTGTGTCTACCCTTACTCGTAGGATTAGGTATTCTTCATAAGGGTTGGCAACGTTGGTTATGGTTTACTGGTGTGGGTTTAGGATTAATCGATCTCTACACTACTAACTCTAGAGGTGGATGGCTGGGATTAATTTTTGTAGTTGGCTTTAGTATCTTATTTTTGCTTGTTTATAGTCGTTTACCTCGGTTATGGTTAGGATTAGCAGGAATAATTGCTTTGATTACTATAGTTAGCATAATTTCCAGAGACGATCGCTTTAGTAATTTAATTACTGATATTATCAATGGAAGAACAGACGGACAGCTTGCTTATCGCCTCATTAATGTAGTTACTGGCTGGCGTATGGGTATGGCTCATCCTTTGACTGGTATCGGTTTAGGAGGAGTTCCTCTGTTATACCAATCTTATCGTCCTACTTGGGCAGGAAGAGAGTCAGAATTAATCTATCAATTACATACTACTCCCTTTCAGCTTTGGGCAGAAATGGGTATTTGGTCGATCGCTTTTAGTATAATGGCGATCGCTTTACTTATTTATCTTTTCTATCGTTGGTTTAAGCAAAGTTCCCAGCAAGAATACACAGACAGAGTTTTAGTTTGGTGTATTGGTGCTAGTTTGTTAGCTTATGGAGTAATGAGTATTACTGACTATCAATTGGATAATGTCTGTATTAGTGGGACTTTAGTTATCTATTTCGCTTGTTTAACTTCTACTTGGCGACAGTCAGAATTATATTTAAAACAACCAATTGCCAAACCTTTATCTCTAGCAGGATTAGGAATGGTTATGGCTGTAGTTATCTGGTTAATTCCCGTCCATCGTGCTTGGCAGCTTTCTCATTATGGTTTTTCTGCTTTGGCACAAAATAAGCTAGATATATTTGTCAAAAGTTTAACTAGAGCTTCTGAGTTAGCACCATGGGAACCTTACTATCCCTATCAATTGGGTTGGAATTTGGGAGATTTGGCATTACAGACAACAGATACTAGGCAACGAAAACAGTTAACCACAGATGCGATCGCTTGGCTAGCCAAAGGAGTCCAAGCCTCTCCCTATCGAGAATTTGGGCATAGTAATTTAGGTTGGTTATTACTTAATAGTCGCCAACCAGGTGCAGTAAAACATTTTGTCACTTCTGCTCAATTAGTACCAGCAAAACGAGGTGTGTTTTATAGCTTAGGTTTTGGTTTACTATCTGAGGGAAAAACGGATTTAGCCATAGAAGCTTTTAGTTTAGAAGGATTGCGTAATCCCTTAGAAATTGTCACTAGTCCTATCTGGCGATCGCCTGAACTATCTACCCTCTATCCTCAAATTCTGAAGCGGATGGAAAATCAGTATACAAAATTATTGCAGCAACAGGATAATACTTATTGGCATCGCTGTCGTGGTAGCTTGTATTGGTGGCAAGGTAATTTAGTAAAAGCCAGTCAAGATTGGCAAGTTAGTAGCACACAAATAACTAAAACCCTTCTCTCTTTAGAATCTGACCCCAAAATAGAGCAAAATCTAGCCAATTTAAATAACTCACCAGCCAATTTAGTTATCAAAGCTTGGTTGAATCCTACTCAACGCTCCAAAATAATACAACAGGCTTGGCTAAAAAAAACTAATACTAATATCTCTCCAGAAATTTTAGAGAAATTACTCCAAGGAATGAACCAAGCCAATAATTTTGCTCAATGGCTTAAAGTATATGCTCCTGCCATGCATTCTCGTCGTCAAAGATCTGGCTTTGGGGTAATTAGTCGTCATATAGATGGAGCAATCCCTGCTGACTTTTTAATAGTCGTGGATAATATAGTAGTCTCTACTTGGTTTAGTGAGCTTTTCCCATCCTATGTATATTCACCAGAGATCGATCAAGCTTTGCAACCTTGGCGAAACGAGTTAATTGCTAAAGTTGAGCAAAAGTCATCAAGTAATTAGCTAAACTCAATCTACCAGATAAGCGATCGTTCATAGAAATAGAATAAGTTAGATTTTAATTAGATCATTCAGGAATTAAGATGATTGATATGTTTGAAATTGAGTATCTGACAGATAAAAATGGTCAACCAAAAGCTGTTGTGATCCCAATTGAAATCTGGCAACAGATGTTTACAAAGGGAGAAGTTTCTGTAGATGAGTTATCGGCAGGATTAGAAGATTATTGTCTTGGCAAAGCTATGGATGAAGCCAAGGACACTCCTCTGTTAGATCGTGAAGCAGCGTTAGAGTATTTGGAGGAGTAATTTGAAGGTTGAGTACCGCCAACTTTTTTTGAAAGATTTAAAAAAATTAAAAAAGCAACCTATCTATGAACGAGTTTTCAATCTCGCTTTTGAAATTATTCCTAATACTAAAGATTTAAAGGACTTAAGCAGTGTTAAAGTCTTAAAAGGTTATCCTAATCGGTATCGTATACGCGTTGGTAACTATCGTGTAGGAATAGAAGTGTCTGGAGAGCAGGTAGAAATGATGCGTGTTCTTCACAGAAGAGACTTTTATCGCTATTTTCCTTAACCTACTCCCACGTTTCCGTTACTAAAGTCACTAAAAACGTGAGATTACATAGACATAAGCAACACCAAAACTCAACGAGTTAATATTCGTTAACTAATCGCTATAATTTGCACCGAACTATTGCAAAATGTAAATCTATAAGCCTAGATCAGGGTAACTGCCACGGCAGCCTTGTCCCAAAAGCAAAATTATAAGTATATAGAGATAATGGTAGACAGCCTTAAGAAACCCCAATTTGAAGAAATTCGTCCAGGGATTAAAGTTCCAGCCAAAGAAACTATCCTCACGCCACGCTTCTACACTACAGACTTTGAAGAAATGGCACAAATGGATATCTCAGCTAATGAAGATGAGTTGAGAGCCATCTTAGAGGAATTTCGGGTAGACTATAATCGCCATCACTTTGTCCGAGACGAAGAATTTAAGCAATCTTGGGAGCATATTGACGGTGAAACTCGCAAGGTATTTGTTGAATTTCTAGAGCGTTCTTGCACCGCCGAATTTTCTGGCTTTCTCCTTTACAAAGAATTAGGTAGACGTTTAAAAGGGAAAAATCCTGTATTGGCGGAAATTTTTACCCTTATGTCGCGAGATGAAGCGCGTCATGCGGGTTTCCTCAACAAAGCACTGTCCGACTTTAATCTTTCTCTAGATTTAGGTTTCTTAACTAAAAGTCGTGACTATACTTTCTTTAAACCTAAATTTATTTTCTACGCTACTTATCTTTCGGAAAAAATTGGTTACTGGCGTTATATCACAATCTATCGCCATTTAGAAAAACATCCCGAAGATAGAATTTATCCTATTTTCCGTTTCTTTGAAAACTGGTGTCAGGATGAAAACCGTCATGGGGACTTTTTCGATGCCATTATGAGAGCGCAACCTAATACTCTCAATGACTGGAAAGCCAGATTATGGAGTCGCTTCTTCTTATTGTCAGTATTTGCGACTATGTATCTCAACGATATTCAGCGTTCTGATTTTTACGCTTCTATTGGCTTAGATGCAAGAGAATACGACAAACTCGTTATCGATAAAACTAACGATACCGCAGGAAGAGTATTCCCTATTATTCTCGATGTCAATCATCCAGAATTTTACGATCGATTGGAAATTTGTGTTGATAACAACGATAAATTAAGGGAAATCGCTAATTCTAATGCTCCTGGTGTTGTTAAATTCTTCCGTAAATTACCTCATTATGTTTCTAACGGGTTACAGCTAATTAAACTATATTTGATTAAGCCAATTCGGGTAGATCATTTGGCAGGAACTGTGCGTTAATTACTCGAATCGATTTGTGTTAGTAAAAAGGCTCTGTATTGTTGCAGAGCTTTTTTATTGTATTTAAAGCTAAAAACTAATAACTAATAGCTAAAAACTAAAATTAATCAACTAAATGGCGATCTAAAGCAAAACGAATTAATTCCGATCGATTGTTGGTTTCTGTTTTTCTTAATAGACTACTGACATATTTTTCGATTGTCCGAGGACTAAGGTGTAAGTGTCCTCCAATCTCCGCATTAGAAAAGCCATTAGTAAGTAAATCAAGAACTTGTTTTTCTCTTCTAGTAAATTCCAGGTGCTGGGAAGAATCATCCTGAATATTCTTGCCTATATTCGTATTCTCTGATTGTCCAGTGGATTTTTCTTGAGAAAATCTTAACTCAGAATGAATCATTTGCGATCGCTCTAACAAATTACGGATGACTGCACCCAGTTCATCCATTTCAAAGGGCTTAGGCAGATAAATGTCGCATCCAGCTTGATAACCACGAATGCGATCTTCTTTATTTCCCCTTTCTGTTAAAAAAATTACAGGCAAAAGACGAAATTCTGGACGCTGACGTACTTGTTTAATTAACTCATAACCATCTTTCCCTGGCATCTTAATATCAGAAATCAATAAGTGAGGATGATAATTTTCTAGCATAGACATTGCTCGATCGCCATTTTCGGCTGTAAGCACTGTGTAGCCTGACATTTCTAAATAGTCGTTTAATGCTAAACGAATACCTGGATCATCTTCGGCAATCAGGATCAATAAAGGCATAAATTAGAGAATGTTCAGCTTACATATTATATTTGCTTTTGCTTTAATAATAATGTTCTCTTTGTATTTAACAACAAAACATTATTATTTTCACTACTTTTTATGCTACACACCAAAACCAATCAGAAGCTATTTTCAGTCTTCTTTACTAAAGATAATCACTAAGCCAAATCCTAAACAAATCAAGTTAGTTCCAATTAAATGATAAAAAACTAGTTTGTCGATAATTTTTGATTGTGTTACTGGGTCTAAATTAGCAGTTGAGATCATTGTTACCTCGGTAACAATGATCATAAACCCTAAGAGGATAGCTAAAGCCCCGAAAATACTTACAAAAATCTTCATCCTAATATTTTTGCATAGTTGAAATTACTGAGGCTGCTATCAGGAGTCGTTTAGTAAAAAACATTGATTAGGTGAGAAATTAAACAGCAGGAATAAAATAATTGCGATCGAGAAAACACAAGCTGTTATATATCGCTTTTCTCCAACTTAGGAGGGACACTTGACATCTGCCTCTTTTATCGATCGTCCAGAGAGTCTGTCGCCGACTCGGAAGCCCTGACGATAGTCGCTTTGTGGACGCACCGCTTCTGCTTTAAAATTGGAAACTCTGTACCTCCCCAGTATGAGAACTGCTATGATTATTCTGGATTACTATGTTTCCCTACAGTATTACAAGTAATACAAAAAAGATCAATCTTTACCAATTGAAAAATAGTTAATTGTTAACAATACTATCATTGACAATTATCAATCTTGGGATTGAAGCCAATAGTTAGGGTTTGCTGAATAGCTGATAAGCTCTATCTTATAAAGGTTACAGAGATTTTAGGTGCAGAAAAAAGTTAAGTAAAAGTGCCGAAAACCCCCTAAAATTGGTTAAATACCCTTGCACTTTGCATCCCATCTAGCAAGGAGCTAGTTAGAACGAATGTACCGTAAATCTAACCAGTCCGACCTGACTCCAGAAAAATTTGAGTTACCGTTTGAAGGTAAGTTATCATCTGACAATCGATGGGTAATCATGGCAGATTTAATTCCTTGGTCAGAATTTGAGGATGAATATGCAGAAAATTTCTCAAAAAAAATGGGTCCAATAGCCAAACCGTTGCGAATGGCATTAGGAGCATTAATTATCAAAGAAAAACTAGGAAATTCTGATAGGGAAATCGTAGAACAAATAAGGGAAAACCCATATCTACAGTATTTTTTGGGGATGCCATCCTATAGCAATGATGTACCATT
>JASJDI010000110.1 GCA_030065155.1 Xenococcaceae cyanobacterium MO_188.B29 | reverse complement strand
ACTGCCTGTTGCGCTGGCATAAATCATCTCCTTAGTTTAATAACAAAAAATAAATAAAAGTTAGAGGTAAACTTTAATTTAGTTACTGCAACTTCTAATTTTAGCTTTTCTAATCTTTTTTGAATATAGGTTAATAGCGGAATTGTGCTACTTCTTCGGTATATTCTATGGGCAAAACTGCAACTACATTATCGGGTGGGTTGGGTACAGTATAGTGAGTCATCACTTTGCCACCAAAAGTATCTTCGGCTGCTGCTAATCCGGCTTCCATAGCTGGTCTAACTTCTGAGATTGGACCACGAATAGCAATGACAAAAGTACCGCTTTCCCCTTTATCAAAATAAACTAGCACAACACGACCGCCTTTTAACATAGCATCTGATGCTGCTAATATTGCTGGAAATCCAAGTGTTTGGATCACTCCTACAGCTTCTTGTTGAGGCATAATATTTCTCCTTTAATAACAAATCATACTTAGGTTAGATTTTAATTGAACTTGGTTCAGTATAAGCTGCAATAATACGATCGCATCCCGATTTCGGTTTTGCCCATTGATAGCGATATTCTAAAGGGTCGCCCCAACATAAACCTAGATAAATCTCGTTCAGGGCTGCGTCGATTTCTGCCCATTCTGCTTGTCTAATTAGCTTATTGACGTATTCGCGATCAATTTTTTGATGATGATTGGATTTCCTAGAATGGGAAAACCGATCTTCTTGCCCTTCCGTCTCTTTATCTTCAGATAACTTAGCTGAATAGAGATTGCTATCTCTTCCTGGCGCACTAGCTAACCAAAAGTTCATCCCTTCAGTTACTTCTTGCCAAAAAGTAATTACCGATTCTTTAGCTTGGACAAGAATTTCTTTATCTTCATCGATGGGAATTAATTGATTGTAGATTTCAGGATAAGAAAAAGTCTGCTCGCGAAAAGTACAATTGCGCCAGATAATACCAGAAACTTGGTGTTCTTTTTGATACTGGTGAATTTGATAACGAAAATCTTGATAGGCAAAAACTTTACTTACTCGATTCATATTTAGTAGTTTGGCTACGACGGGATCGTTGATTCTCTCTGCTGATGACAAGACAATACGCTTCCCTTTCCAGTTAGCTTTTAGTTCGCGATCGAGTATTTCAATTAGCTGTTGAGTCGTATAAGTCATCAGTCCAAGTGCGAGCGAATTTTAATTACGTCGTTTTACTTTGAATCTGACTATTGAGGGGTTTTTTGTAGATCGGGTCTTTCCTCAGCTACTATTGCCGATTCTACGGGACAAACTTGCAAACAGATACCACAGTCAATGCAAGTAGCAAAATCAATCCAATACCAGTCTGTACCTTTGGCATTTTTTCCTGGTCCTGGATGAATACAAGCTACAGGACAAGCATCTACACAATCAGCTATTCCTTCGCAAGTTTCTGTAACAATTGTATGAGGCAAAGTTTTTGATCTCCTAGTTTTTTAACTTTCTTTTCTTCCATTTTAGAATAATAAAGCTAATAGCTATAGCTATTAGCTCTTTCTCTTAGATTAATTAGCACTTAATATAATCAAAAATACTCAGATAGCTTGTACCTGGGTTGTTCCAAGAGTAGTCATATTCCATACCTTGCTGAATTAGGTATTCAAACTTTTTAGGATATTCGTACCATAACCCGATCGCTCTTTCCATCGCCGATTCTAAGGCATGAGAATCGGTTTGATAAAATACATATCCGTTGCGTTTCTCTGGTGGTTTATTGGCATCGTAATCGCGATCGAACACGGTACTTACTAAACCACCAACTCCTCTGACGATGGGTACAGTACCATATTTCAAGCTAATTAGCTGGGTAAGTCCACAGGGTTCATAATTACTGGGGACTACCATCATATCTGCGGATGCATAAATTAGATGGGCTAGTTCCTCATTAAAACTTAATTCTAAGTGAACATCAGGATTATTGTTTAGATACTGTTTTTCGTGCCAGAACCAACTATTAATACTAGATTCTGTAGCTGAACCGAGTAGAACAAATTGCGCTCCTCGATTGAGAGCATAATAAATAGCATGATGAACTAAATGTACGCCTTTTTGTTGATCTAAACGACCAATATAAGCAATGATTGGCTTCTTCACATCCTGAAGTAAGAGCCTATTTCTTAATGCCTGTTTATTTTTAGCTTTTTCTGCAATAGTATCTAGACTATATTTTTGAGGAATATAATTATCGACTTCTGGATTCCAGATGTTGTAATCAACACCGTTAAGAATCCCCCCAAATTTGCTTTGATGAATTTCGAGGGTATGTCCTAGTCCATAACCAACATCCCCAAACCTTGCTTCCCAGGCATGATGAGGAGAAACAGTATTAACATAGTTGGAATAAACAATACCACCTTTCATAAAGTTAAGAGCAAAGGGATTAAAGTTATCTCTTAAGCGATCGTATTGGAAATAGTATGGCTCTCTATTTAAGCCAGTTGCCCAGAGAATGTCTGCTCCTCCTATCCCCTGATGTTTAAAGTTATGGATGGTGTAGCATACTCTTTGATTGCCCATACCATGATACTGGTACATTTCGTATAGCATGACGGGAACTAAACCAGTTTGCCAATCATGGCAGTGAATAATATCAGGACGTTTGTTACTTCTGAGTAAAAACTCTAAAGCTGCCTTACTAAAGAAGGCAAAACGCATATTATCGTCTTGAGAGCCATAGTAAAGACCCCGATTAAAGAAATTATCCTCAGAATGAGGCTGAATAAAGAAACAGACTCTTCCATGTACCCATCCACAAAAAACAGAGCAGTGAATAACACCCCCATACCAGGGTACGTATAAATCACGGTAAGCATCGTGCAAACCCCAGATATGGTCGTAGCGCATACAATCGTACATGGGCAGAATAAGCTCAACGCAGTGACCCCGATTTTCTAATTCTCGGCTGAGTCCATAAACTACATCTCCTAATCCACCAGCTTTAATTACGGGAGCGCATTCAGAAGCAATCTGCACTATGTACATACTATTTAAAACTCCTTTGTTATTAGATAAGAATTTTTGTAAATTTTTTTTTAAATTCTAAAACATCATGATTTTATTGCAAATCTGTTGGCTTAAATTATCTGATTCTTAAATATTTGCTGATTGCTGATTACTGATTACTGATTACTGATTACTCACTACTTACTACTCACTACTTACTACTTGCTACTTGCTACTTACTACTCCCTACTCCCTACTCCCTACTCCCTACTTAACTAAGGCATCCACTGAGGGTAAAGACCTACTAGGGGTAATTGTTCTACGTGATGAATTTCAGAAGAAGAAGTAACTAATAGCCAAAGACGACTGTCTATAATGGCTTCTCCTGAATTATTCTTAGGCAAACTAACTTCTGATACTGAGTCAGTAGTAAGAATTTGATCGAAGAGAATTCCTAGACCATCAGGAGCTATACTTATTTTGCTATCTTGATACTCAGGTAAAGCTAAAACTGGTAATACTTGGGCTGTTTGTAGATCAATTTGTGCTAAGTAGGGTTTTTCTTTATATTCTCCGTTTTTTTCGAGTTTAGTGAGCAAACAGTAAAGGTGAGTAGTATTGGGATGGAACTTACAATCAAGAATAGAACCTTCCAGATTAACTAATTCTTTTTCTACTCCCAGACTATTAACATAGAAAAGCGATCGCGTATAACGCAAATTGGGATTATCTTTATTGAAGTTAACCATTATTGCGGAAATTCCATTAGGAGAAAAAGTAACTACTCTACCAAATTGAGAAAGGAAATCAAGGGGTTCTGCATCTGGTTGTAGGGGTAAGAGGGCAATTCCTTCTCCTTGTGCCACAGCAATAGTTTTACTGTCGGGTGCAATTAAGAAATCTCCGCTAGGAGAATCTCCTAAAGGTTGGGGTTGTTTGTTTTCTTCTACGATCCACAAGCCGAAATCAGCAGGATTTTGGCGATTTACTCTTTGTACTGCTATGATTTTGCCGTCTTGAGAAAGATCGAATTTATTATTTTGGTACTGATTATTATCTAAAACAAGTTTAATTTCTGGAGTTTTTGGCGGGTCATTATTCTGGTTTAATCCTGTAGTTACAGTGTATAGTTGCAACTGGAGTAAAGCATTATCCCCACTACTTTTTTCGGCTGCAGAAAACAGAATTTTATCGCTTTGAGGATAAGGTTTAAACTCAAAAACTACTAAATTATCAGGAGTAAGCAGAGTTTTTGTTTCTTTGCTCCAGTTATAAAGAATTAATCTTCCTTTTTCTTCTCCTTGGCTACCAATGTAAGCAAAAGCTCGATCGCGACTACGAAATTCCCCCACAAAGGGTTGCATTTCTTCTCCCTCATCATTGCCAGCAGCAAATTTTTCTTTTGCCCCTTCTAACTCAACTTGATAAGTTTTTCCATAGGGAACAGGAGTTGTTAAAGTATAAGCTACTCTTCTCCCTGACCAACTAAATTTTCCTGGTAGTGAAGGATTGATCACTAGGTTTTTTTCCACACTATCGCGGTCCATCGGACGGTTGAAGGTAAGTATAAAGGCTCGATCTTGCCCTCCTACAAGTTTATTTTGCCAGCTAAAGTTACTAACTTGAGGTCCTGTATGAAATATACAATCTGTACCACAAGCTTCCCCACCCCAAACTAATAAACCGATCGCTATACTAAAGGCAAGAATTACAGCGATCGCTATTTTATCTATGGGTTCTAACAATCTCTTCACTTATTACCTATTACCTACTAACCACTAACTAATAACTACCTACTAATAATCATAAGGATCGGAAGGGGTAGGAATTTCTTCAATAGATTTTGCTACCAACACTAACTGACGTTCTTCTTTTCCCGATTCGCTATTATGACTCAACACAGGTAAAGTTTCTGTTTTCATTGTTCCCTGTACTATTAACCATTGATCCTGAGGATAATTAACACGGCTATCTTCTAGTTGTACTGGTATTCCAACGGGATAAGCATCTACAGCACAGCAAGTAACTACAAAACGAGCTAAAAGTATATAATTATCTGGTAATTCGGGTAAATGAATAATAAATCCCTTTACGTTAGCTTTTTGCCCAGTGTAAGCGTCTGGTTCGGGATAAGCATTAAGAGTACGTACCCAATCAAAGAGCGATCGATCTTCTGGTTTAGTAGAAGTACGAAAGCTTTGGGGTTGAAATCGAGTTAGGGGTAAAGTATCTGTCACTCCTCTTTGCAATGCTGCTTGACTGGATAAAACACTAGGGGGAATTAATAAACCTAAGATAGCAATTATTAATAATACTGAACTACTAAAGTGAGGAGAAAAAAGAGTAATGTGTTCTGAACGATTATCTTGATTTAAATTAGTACGTATCATATACAATCCTCTCAAAGCAGCTAAGAGCAAAAAAACAATACTAGTAGCCAAGACTAATCCAATATAATTAGGATGAATTAATAATTTTATTTGACCAGTAACAACATATTTAAGGAATAAAGTTCCCCAAGCCAATAAAGCCCAAACATCTAACCATGGTATGATTCGCAGATTTTTAGGGAGTTTTTTAGGGTTTAAAGATTGGATTAAACTTAAAGGTAGTAGCTTAAAACTCATTATTCATTCTAAAAAAGATAACCATAAGTAAAAGTTAAAATAAAAGCTAGTTGAGCAGCTAAAGCAAAAATGTAGATAATAATCCTCGGTTTGAAAACTGTTAACATTAAGCCAATTCCTTTAATGTCAATCATAGGACCAAAGATCAAAAAGGCTAGCAAAGAACTACTCGTAAAAGTAGCAGCAAAAGAAAGAACAAAAAAAGAATCTACGGTAGAACAGATAGAAACGATCGCCGATAATAGCATCATCGCTAAAATGGAAGTGATCGCATCTTGCCCAAGACTAATAACAAATTCGCGGGGAACAAACACTTGAATGATAGCAGCGATCGCACTACCTAAGATTAGCATTCCTCCTAACTCTCTTAGCTCTTGCACTACATTGTCACTAAAACGATAAAACTTAGATAATTTGGATTGTAAGGGTAAATAATCTGGTTTTGCTTCAGCTAAAGAAGTATCCATTGATAAGATTTGCCCCTGATTTAACAAAAAAGTACCAGATTGTAATAAGGGTGATATTTCTTCTTTTTTTTGCTTGGAATCAACTAGATTTAGATTGTAATTAGATTGCCATCTAGTTACTCTTTTCACTAAAGTTGGTTGTAGTAAAGGTTGAGGATCTTTTTGTTGACTAAATACAAAACCAATAAAGATAGCAATAATCAAAGAAAATAATACTCTTAACCAAACAATTGATGGTTGTTCGCCAAAAGCAATCCAAGTTGACCAAATTACTACAGGATTAATTGTTGGGGCAGCAAGTAAAAAAGAAATCGCGATCGAAGGAGATACACCTTTAAGCAATAATCTTCTCGCTACAGGAACATTACCACATTCACAAACAGGAAATAAAAAACCAATACAACTACCTACCACCGAACCTAAAAACGGATTTTTAGGTAACTTAGTAATTAGCAGTCCTTCATCCATGAAAAATAATAAAGAACTAGAAAGCAAAACCCCGATTAAGAGAAAAGGCATTGCTTCTACTAGTAAGCTTAAGAATAAAGTAAAAGCATTATGGATTTGAACCATACTTAGACTGTTGTCAATTTATTTGCCTAGATTTTAGCAAATCATCGTTAGGATATATTTACTGCTTCACAACTTATAAGATTATTATTTGAAGCTATCTTAATTTTATACTCCAGCCACCGAACCAAAAAAAGTATTATGAAATCTAGTAATCTCAATAAAACCTGCTTTTTAAATAAATTGGCAATTCTGTTTTCAAGAATAAAATAAATTGAATTAACTGTCTTGTCAAAATCATTTTTATCTTCAATTGATATATTTTCTAAACGATTAAAATAAAAAGATTTCCAAGCTAAAAGCAACTGTTTAAAAGCATTGGATTCGCGATCGCTATGTAA
Source organism: Xenococcaceae cyanobacterium MO_188.B29 (assembly GCA_030065155.1). GTDB lineage: Bacteria > Cyanobacteriota > Cyanobacteriia > Cyanobacteriales > Xenococcaceae > JASJDJ01. The sequence continues at coordinate 11,873 of JASJDI010000110.1, read as the reverse complement.
ATCAGCTAACCGATAAACTAGACTAAATTCTAAACTCATCCAATTGAGGCGATACCATTTTTCATCAGTAAAAGCGAGAGGATCGCTTAATTTGTCTAACTTTTAGCGATAAAAGCTTGTAGCTTTTGATAAATATGATCCACAAATATAATCGAGAGTAAACTACACTTAATTTATTTCAACCAATAACACTTATATGGATGCTTTTGCCTTAAATCCTCCCGAATGGACAAAACAAGGTACTCATGCTGTTAATTTTGCTTGTCCTAACTGTAAAGCTGACGCAGCAGAAGCTGAAGAAGTTTGGCTGAATCGTCGCGCTCCTGTTTCCTTTGGTAACAATCGTCGGAAATGGCAAGAATTTTACTGGTGCAAATGTGATACTGTTTGGTGGGCTTGGAGTAGCGATCGCCCAGCTTCAGATTTGAGCGATCGCCTAGAACCTCCTCTTTCTTAGGAGACAGAAAAAATTTATGCTACTTAAATGTGAATTCAATTACATAGCTAAAAGATGGGATTTACCAAAATTTTAATTGCCAATCGAGGGGAAATTGCTCTGCGGATTTTACATACTTGTGCAGAGATGGGAATTGCTACTGTGGCAGTCCATTCAACGATCGATCGTCAAGCTCTCCATGTCCAGCTAGCAGATGAAAGCGTTTGTATTGGTCCACCTCCTAGTAGCAAAAGTTATCTCAATATTCCTAATATTATTGCTGCTGCTTTAACTCGTAACGCGGAAGCAATTCATCCAGGCTACGGTTTTCTAGCAGAAAATGCTCGTTTCGCCGAAATCTGTAAAGATCACCAAATCGCTTTTATTGGGCCAACTAAAGAAGCAATTTTGGCGATGGGGGATAAATCCACAGCCAAAAAAACCATGCAAAAAGCAGGAGTTCCCACAGTACCAGGTAGCCAGGGTTTACTTAGAGATGAAGAAGAAGCGATCGCTACAGCCAAAAACATTGGTTATCCTGTGATGATCAAAGCCACAGCTGGTGGTGGTGGACGAGGAATGCGCTTAGTAAGGAATGAAAGCGAGCTAACTAGATTATTTCAAGCAGCCCAAGGAGAAGCAGAAGCAGCTTTTGGTAATGCGGGAGTGTATCTCGAAAAATTTATTGAACGTCCCCGTCATATCGAGTTTCAGATTTTAGCTGATAGTCACGGAAATGCGATTCATCTGGGAGAAAGAGATTGTTCTATTCAACGTCGTCATCAAAAATTATTAGAGGAAGCTCCTAGTGCCGTACTTACCCCACGGCTAAGAGCCAAAATGGGAGAGGCTGCGGTTAAAGCTGCTAAATCAATCAATTATGTTGGTGCGGGTACAGTAGAATTTCTAGTCGATAAATCGGGTAATTTCTACTTTATGGAAATGAATACTCGTATTCAAGTAGAGCATCCTGTGACAGAGATGGTGACAGGATTAGATTTAATTGCTGAGCAAATACGAGTTGCTCAGGGGGAAAAACTATCTCTAAACCAGAAACAAGTAGAATTAAAAGGTCATGCGATCGAATGTCGCATTAATGCAGAAGACCCCGATCATAATTTTCGCCCTCATCCTGGTAGAATTAGCGCGTATTTACCCCCTGGAGGACCAGGAGTAAGAATGGACTCTCACGTTTACACAGACTACGAAATACCCCCTTATTACGACTCTCTCATTGGTAAGCTAATTGTTTGGGGAGAAAACCGTGAAACAGCTATTAAACGCATGAAGAGAGCTTTACGAGAATGTGCTATTACAGGAATACCGACAACTATTGGTTTTCATCAGAAGATTTTAGAAACCCCTGCATTTTTGAATGGAGAAATTTACACTAATTTTGTAGAAGAACATCTGATGAATCAGCAGTCCAATTCTTAAATTTTAAGTTAAATGGATCGGGTTGTTATTGTTGAATATGCTCCGAGATGGTCAGAGTTGTTTGCTCAAGAAGCAAAAAATCTTCGTGATTTATTTGGCAGTAAACTCTTATCTCGGATTGAGCATATTGGTAGTACATCAATAGTTGGGATGCCTGCTAAACCAATTATTGATATGCTTATCGCTATTCTTTCTTTCGATCGCGCTAAACAAGAAATTGTGCCCAAGCTAGTAGATAAAGGATATGTTTATCTATGGCGTAGCGATCGCCCACCTGGACATATGATGTTTATTAAAGGATTACCACCTCAGTATCCTCGTACTCACCATCTTCATTTTGCCCCCCAAGGTCACAAGTTATGGGAACGTCTCTATTTTAGAGATTACTTAAGAAATCATCCAGATGAAGCCAACAAATACGCTCAACTCAAGCGAGAATTAGCAGCCAAATTTTTCACAGACCGCGAAGCCTACACCAATGGTAAAAGTGATTATGTTAGTAAGATTAAGGCTCTGGCTGTATCTCAAGCAAAAACCCAAGAAAATTAACTATAGCTCTTGAGTTTCTAAATTTACGGATGACTGATAACTGATAAATCTTCACTGTTAACTGTGCAGTGCCATGGTAATTAATCCTTGCTGACCCAAAAGTATCTCCCGCAACAGAGTTAAAATACCAACCCAGATAACTGGCGTGATATCAACACCACCAATAGGAGAGACTATTTTACGCAGTGGCTTTAATAATGGCTCTGTGGGCCAAGCAACCAGATTAAAAGGTAGTTTATTCAAATCTACTTGGGGATACCAAGTCAGGACAATGCGTAAAATAAATAGTAGGATCATTAGTCCCAGAAAAAGACTCAAGAAAAGAGTAGCTAAATTAGGTACATTCATAAGCTAAACAGAACTAGACAAGTTATTTAGATTCGTTAATATTGTTACAGAATGTAAATTATTCTTCTAGATATTCTAGCGTTGTCTCTTTGTTAGTCAAAGCTTTACTTCTTTCTCAGTATTTTTAAAGGACAAAATCAAATTAAGTTGGTCGAGCGAGTTCAGTTTTGGCAGAAAAACTTTTAGAATTATTAACGAACTAGATTATCAATAGTAAATAAGGATAAAAAACTATGACTTTCTCATTAGCAACGATAACTCCCTCATTAAGCAACTTTATCTGGAGCTTGTTATGGGGTGGTGCAGTTATTGGAGCGATTATCGGTGGTATGGTTGTTCTTAGTCAGACCGATAAAATTACTCGCTCTTAATTCTGAGTTGATAAGCTTTACCTCGAATTTGCTCAGTTAAATTGATAACGAGGACAATATCAAGAAAAGTAGGTGGGCAAATTAAATTTTAAAGTATATTCTTGATTTGAAATTAAGTTTGCTCACCTCGTAACTTATCTAGAAACAAGTTCAACAGTCTCAACTGATAATTTTAAAATTCACCTATTTTCCTCAAAAATAGGGAGGTATTTTTTTTGATTATTAGAGAAAATAAGAATAAAACAAAAATTAAAACAATAGATAAAACAAAAAAATCTGGTTAAGGTAGAAAACTATTAATATCAGTAGCTACTATAGAAACATATTAGGAGAGTAGTAATGGTTAACTTTGGGCTAACGGCAGCCAGCCTTCTTGGCATATTTTTAGCATTGGCAGGAGCATCATTGTATTTTATGCGCTCTGTGCGTCCAGAATTGTCAAGAGATCATGACATATTTTTTGCTGCTGTGGGCTTATTGTGTGGTTTTATTTTGTTGTTTCAGGGATGGCGACTCGATCCTGTTCTTCAATTCAGCCAACTGCTTTCAAGTGGCTCAGCAATTTTCTTTGCTGTAGAAAGTATTCGTCTAAGGAAGATAGCTACGGAACAAGCTAGACGGAATACCCCCACGGTAGATAGAGAAAGACCCGTTAGTCGCACTAGGGTGTATACAGAAGCAGAATTAGACCGTATCGAAGCAGATGAATATCCGTCAACAAAGGTAAATTATAATAGTCCTAGATTACGTGGTTATGAAGACCCCCAACCTCGTCCTAGCCGTAGGGCTAGCAACGTAGAGAGAGAATCTAGAAGCTATCGTAGTCGTAACCGTTCCGAACAGTATAGTTACAGGGACGATTATCCAGAAGATAGTCGTTCTCGCCGTCGTCCGAGTTCTTCTTCTCGTCGCGATCGCTATGATGAACGTAGAGAGCAAGATAATAGTTATGATGCTTGGGAACAAGAAGATAGATGGAATGAACCAGAATACTCATCTCGTTCTTCTTACAACGATAATCGCTACGAAAAAGATGATTATCCCTCTTCTTCTCGGAGAAGACCCACTAGTCCAAAAGATTTAGGTCGATCTTATGAAGAGAATGCAGAAACTTCAAGTACAGATTATGTCGATTATCAACCCCTAGATTTGAATAATTTAGGAACAAGTTATCAAGACGATAATGATTGGGAACAAGATAATTCTCAGTCTCCTAAGCAACCACCAAAATCAGATAATGATCGAGGACGAAATCCAATTAATTTCGATTATTAAAAATTAAAAAGATCGATTATTTTTGTTGATTCCAAGCATCTAAAGCCATTTGATGTACTTTAAGCCAAGGAAGACTATGTTTTTTAGCTATAATCGCACAGTCTTCATATTCTGGCTGAATATTAATTACCTCTTCCTCTTGGCTAGCTACTTTAACCCTAACTGCTCCATATTTTGTTTCTACTGAATGTATTTCTCGCTCTAAAATGCTTCTGGTTTGAATTTGCTGGCGAATTCCCAGAGTAGTAGTTTCGCGAAAGATAATTTGTTGGCAAAAAGAAACCTTAGATGGAGGACAAATAACTGTTAATAAAATGCCTGAGCGGGATTTTTTCATACCGATGCTTTGCGTAAAGACATCTAATGCCCCGGCAGCCAAAAGCTGTTCTAAGGTGTAAGCGATCGCTTGGGGATTAAGATCATCAATCTGAGTTTCTAAAACATAAATGGTTTCTTGCTGGTAAGAAAAATTAGAGTCTGTTGTCCCTAGCCATAATCTTAAGATATTGGGAATCGGTAAATCTGAACTACCAGCACCCAAACCAATCTTCTCAATATTCATCGCTGGCGGAGAACCAAAACTCTTAGCTAAAGTTACCGCGATCGCTGCGCCTGTTGGGGTAACTAACTCTTTTCTAATATCATTACTATAAACTGGTACTTTCCTTGATTCCCAGAGCTTTAGTACCGCAGGGGCAGGAATAGGCAATATGCCATGAGCAGCTTTTACAGTACCGCCACCTGTAGGCAAGGCAGAACAATGGATTTGTTCAATTTTTAACCAATCTAAACCCAAACAAGTACCCACAATATCAACGAGGGCATCTGTCGCTCCCACCTCATGAAAATGTACTTTTTCTGGCTCAATACCATGAACTGCACTTTCAGCGAGCGCTAAATTATGAAATACTTGTAAACTCCAGTCTATTACCCTTGGTGGTAGGTGAGTAGATTTAATAATTTGCTCTATTTCTGGTAAATTTCTAGCAGGAGAGTGATGATGGTGATGGTGAGAGGTTAATCTGTTGTTTAGTAAATCAACATGAACTTTTGTTGCTAGTTGACCATGGCGATGAACTTTTTCTGCTCTTAACTGATATTCCTGTTCTATGCCCAAACTTTGGAGAGAATCGATTAAATATTGCCAAGGTACACCCACATCAACCAATGCACCCAAACACATATCACCAGCAATTCCTGTGGGACATTCTAAATAAGCACACCTACTCATATTTACTCCTCAATCCCTAGTTTTTTTGGAGTTATTATCTTATGGCTATATTGTACGAACTGCATCCCCAGAATCCCCAAAAACGTACTATAGAAATTATTGTTGATGCCCTAAAAGATGGTGCAATCATTTTATACCCTACTGACACCGTCTACGCGATCGGCTGCGATCTTAATGTTAAGTCAGCAGTAACTAAAGTTAGACAACTAAAGCAATTATCTAACGATAAGCCTCTAACTTTTTTGTGTTCTTCCCTATCTAATATTGCCAAATACGCAGGGGTAAGCGATCGAGCCTACAGGATCATGAAACATTTGATCCCTGGTCCTTATACTTTTATTTTGCCAGCTACTAAATTAGTACCCAAATTAGTGATGAGTCCCAAAAGAAAAACTACTGGTATTCGTGTCCCCGATCAACCAGTTTGTCAAGAATTATTAAAAGTTCTTGATAACCCCATCATTTCAACTTCTGCTCACCTACCAGATCGAGATGGAGAATTTCCTACTCTTAATGTGGAAAAAGCCAGATTATTTGATGCTTTAGAAAATCAAGTTGATATTATTATTGACAATACTATAGAACCAGGATTTCAAGTATCCACCATTATCGATTTTACAACAGAAGAACCTGCTGTTATTCGTAAAGGTTTGGGCTGGCAAGAAGTGGAAAATTGGTTGGATATAGTTAGTTAATTAATTAATGTTAGTCTGCCTTAATTGTTTCATCTAGATGCTCAGCTACAGAAGTGTAAAGATCGAGTACATGATGATCTTCAAGGCAGTAATAGACTTTACGTCCTCTTTTTTCATAACTGACTAGTCTCAGCGATCGCAACGTCCTTAATTGATGAGAAACCGCCGATTCACTCATATTTAATAGTACAGCCAAATCACAAACGCACAATTCTTCTTGCGCCAGTATCGATAAAATTCGTAGGCGGTTAGCATCCCCCAGTAAACTGAAGAACTCCGCCATACGTTGCGCTTTCTCCAAATCGACAATTTTTTCTCGTAAGATATCAATATTATCTGTCTCTATTGGATGAACAGGCTGACAAGTGGGAAGATTAGGAGATTTGATTGTTGACATTTAGCTAGTCTAAATTTTATGGCTATTACGATCTTCTCTAGCCTATCTAAAAATTGCTCTTATCCACAGCCACATCCTTGATGACCGCAGCCTTTTTCATCAACATGACCATTAGCGCAAGCTTCACAGCAATAGTATTTCCCATTTTTCGCGATCGCATCTTCTAGAGACACAACACATAGACAAGTTTCGCAGGCGCATTTCATAGAAGTTACAGTAGTCATAGTTTTTTCCTCTGATTCTTGAATATATTTTTATTATATATGAACATATATTCATATGTTGTCCAACTCAAAATTAATTTTTGTTTAAAGCTTGCAATGAGTTATTAAGTTTGCTACATTAGTTAGGCGCAAAAAAAGCGAGCCGGGATAGCTCAGTTGGTAGAGCAGAGGACTGAAAATCCTCGTGTCGGCGGTTCAAATCCGCCTCCTGGCATTTAGCCACATCAATTGTACATGTACATTAAAGAATTATTTGTCAGATTTAAAGAATTAATGTCACAAAACTGCATGGCTTAGACGATTTTGTGTCGTTTGAGCCTTTTTTATATTTTTCTATGATTAGAATGCAAAGATTTTTACTAAAAAAATCAGATTTAAAGAATTAATGTCAAAAAAAATAGGACTTGTAGGACTCAAATTACAATTCAATGAGTTTTCAGTCCTCTGCTCCTTTCAACTTTTCCAATAATCTCAACATTCCCCACATCGGGAGAGTCGAAGCAACGCAAAAATTACTTATGAAGCCGAAGAATCTTTATGGCTTTCAACATCTCCCAAATCGGGAGAGTCGAAGCAACCTCCAAATTTATTCCAAGTTTTTTCTGTCGCTCTAATACTTTTCTTTCAACATCTCCCAAATCGGGAGAGTCGAAGCAACTCCGCCCGTCCAAACCTTTTTCTATAGATACTTTCAGCTTTGTTTTTGCCAAGGGTAGAAAATGTTCTCTTAGATAAATCAAAATAACAGCTAAAATTAAGTTATTTTTCTTAACTATAATTTGTAGAAGCAAGAACAGATGAAGGTTTGATAATTTCTGTTGAGCCTCCCAGGGATTTCGTCCCCGCTTAGGTTCGACAGATTTAGTGGAAAAGTTCCCCAAGAAGGGGTGAAAACGTAGCCACAGAACGATATATTCGCACTCCGAACATCATAATTAAACGATTCTTGAGTCAGAGCTAGACTTACAAACTTTTAACTTCTATAAGGGCATACAAATCATTTAGATTTATAGAGACGTATCTTATAAAATAGTTCGTAAGCTTGACTGATAAAGTGTTCTTCCTTTGTCAATCAACTCACTTGCTGGTAGCGCAAACTGGACTATAATAGAGAACAACGAGTATTTTCTAAATAGCCTTTTTCCCAATCCTCAATCAGAACACAGAATTGGCAGCAAACATACCTTCATCAACAAAGTTATTCATCAAGAATGAAATGCTTTGCTTAACTAAATCAAGTACTGTGAGCTAGTAGCTACAAGGGTTCAGAAAGTAAGACTGTTTGCTAAACAATCAAACAACCCCACATTTATCGCAATTCCTAAATGGAATATACGGCGCAAATTACTTTAATAATAAATTTTCAAGGTTCGGAAAAACTATAAGAAATGTTTAAAAGAGGACACGGGGCGCAAACTAAATTCGCGCCTTTTAGCTGTCTGTACTGCGGTCTATCCAGTGGCTTGTTGGCGATTACAATAAGCAGTTAAAGCTAAATCTCGTGCTTGTATTTCAGGTGTTCCACTAGGAATTTGACGCTCAATTTCTATGGCAATACCTTTCTGAGTCGCTTTTGACGCGATCGCATCGTATAAACGGGCATAACTCCAGCGATGGATACTTTTACGATACTTTTTAGCGTATAGCTTCTGAGCCTTCTTGCATCCAGGTATTTTCGCCTCTGCTCTGGCTGTAATTTCACTTTCTAGAATTTCTCTAATGTTAGTTAAATCTGGCAGAACAATACTACTAACTTGATATTGGATTGCCATTTCGATAATTGCTTTGGCTAACAAGCGATCGACATATATACCTAATTCTGATTCTCCGAAACGATTATCAGCGAATTTAGTTTGAGCGTGTTGTCTTTTGGCATCATTGTCTTGCTGTTGTTGTCTGCGTCTGAGAAACAATTCGTATTGAGTATGCTTTTTGGCTTTTTTCCCTGGCTGTGGTTTTTGTTGGATTGGTTTACTTAATAGTTGCCTGGTATTGTAAAAAGCTATAATTTCGCCATTGGTTACATTTACGATCGCTACTGTTACTGGTTCTTGTAAACCAATACTCACTCCCATAATGAGGGAAGAATTTTGCTGGGGCTTTAGTTTACTAGGTCGAGAAAAACCTTGAAATGTTTTAAGAAGAGACAATGAAGTTTGATTGGCCAGAAGTTTTTGCTGCTGATTTTTGTTTAAAGATTTTTGTTCTAGCCAGCGATCTATTTTTTGTTGAGTTTGAGCAATTTTTAACTGACGAATTTGTTCTGTTCCTTCTTGCGTCCATAATTCAGTTTCTACCGAACAATGAAGATACAAACGATTTGTCAGCCAAGGTTTTTGAGATTTTTTAGTTTCTCCTTCTTGCCAAACTAAACTAGCAGAACGAAGAGTTATCAATCCTGCGGGAATCTGCTTTTTGTTTTGTTTGTATAGCTGATAATCCTCGTAAAAACGTTGAAACCAATGTAGTTGCCGATGATGACAAAAGACTTCAAAAGTATGACCCTCTGTAACCATACCATTAAAAGTCATACAGATTCTTCCTCGCTCGTTTTTTGACCAGCAGATATCGGTATTAGTGTGATAGGAAACGGGAAAGGGAATTGATTTTTCACTTCGTAGCAAACGTGCCTGAAGTAATTCCATCTCTTCGTTCTCAGTTATTAGACATTGTGCTTGTTCTAATGCTTCGAGATACTCTTCTTTGGCCCAATTTCTTCCTTTGGGCAAACGAGCTTTTAGTTGCTCTTCCAATCTGTCGAGCTGAATTTTTTTCTTGAGTCTGTATTGTTTATATTTCTCTGGGTCTTCAGGTTCAATACTAATTTCGCACTTATTTTTCAGCAAGTAAACAAAAGCACACTGTTTGATTAGCTTTTTAGTTTTTAAATGCGGTTTTTTCTCTTTCTCGTAGTTTTTGGTGCCTCGAGCGTATACCTGAAACAAATGAGCAAATAAATCTTTGGGAGTTTCTGTCTCAGAATCCTTATTTTGTTTAAGCTTGTCGAACTTCTTTTGTTCGCGATTCAGAATCTTTTCTGCTTCAGCTTGCAATTGAGGAAGGGTTAAACCAGTTTGTTCTAATAATTCTTGTTCGCTCTTTAGCATTGTCAACCATCTTTTTTTGCCCCAAAGTAAGTTTCTTTTCCTTCTCTGAACGGCAAACCATGATTTGTAAATCTCTTTCACTAGAGTTTCGGCAGAATTACTAAAGCGACCAGGCATTCCTTGAAATTTTGACTGTTTCTTGAGTTGTTTAACAATTTCTTTAATAGTCTCACTAGGAATATATCCTTGAGCGAGCCATAGATCGAGTTCTGAATGAATTGTTATCTGTTCTAATGTCTTGCTAACTAATAAAGTGTTTTGTTCCACCATCAATCTCCAAAGATGGCGTAGAGTTTCTTCTTGGGCTTGGAGACGGCATTGAATAGTTATAACTGTCATATTTTTACCTCAATCTAGCGGTTGAAGATCTTTTTCCCAACAGAGATAAGCCAAGTTAAAAGGAGCGATTGCCCAGTCTTGGTTGGCTAGAATTAGGTATTTCCATCCCCATTGAAATTGCTGGCGATCGAAGGCATAAAAACGACCAATCACAATACCGTAATCTTCTAAAGATTGATCACAAACTTTGTCTCCATAGAGATAAAGTGGCATTTCTGTACGTTCTGGAAAGTCTAGAGGAAGATTGGGGAAACAACTTACGGGAAAAAGATTGTTGTAGTCGCTAATCTCTATCTGTGTAGGTTTAGGTAGTAATTCCAAGCTATCTGCAAGCTGAGCGATGAAAAATGCCGTTAATTGCTTAATTTCTTCTGGTTTTCTTACACCATATAAGCTAGCAATATTTTTTTGCAGTTTTTCGATAGCACAATTTTCAGAAACAGTTGATAAATCAATGTCCTGGGTCAGATTACTCTTAATAGATTGATTCATAGCTATGAGCGCGATTAGATAATGGCGTAGTTTGAGCGAGGAAGCGCGCCGAGGTTTCCTCGGCTATCGGAGCATTGAGAATCGCTCAGATAAATATACCAGCTAATAGCGATAATAGCGATAATTTATAATGTCGCAATAATAGCATAATAAAGAAGTTAATAAAATCCTGTGAGAAAATGAAATAAGTGCAGCGTGGGAAGATAAATAGCGAGTGGTTGATAAACGGAGATCGTCTGAATATAAAGAATTGAGAGGATTTATTCCTAAAACACTTACTATGGAATTCAAGGCAGCCTGTAAGAAAGCAGGACAAAATATCAACGAGACTTTAGAGGAAGCGGTTAAAGATTGGATTAGTAAACAAGAAAGCTTTAAACCCCAAAGACAAGGAAATTTATATCAGGGCAGCTTTTCAAGCTCGATTTCGATGGACAATGTGTCTCAAGACAGTGATGTCATTTTTGCCACCTTGCCCACGATCGCCACTGCCATTGAAAAAACTTTAGAAAATCCAGAATGGGGTTTAAAACACCTGGCAAAAGACACCAAAATTTCTGTGAGCAGGTTAAAGAAACTCTTGTCAGGCGATCGCGCTTCTGATGAAGAGATTGAGAATTTAGCTGGTTGTTTAGTTAAATTCAATGGGTCAGCTTTTGATGAAGAAGAGTTAACTGATATGCGTATAGCTGAAGATCTTAAGCAAAGACAACTAGAGCGATTAAAAAAAAGTCAGCAAAAACCAAGAAGTTAGTAGTTAATACCTAAATAAGACCACAATTTGTCCATCTGAAAAAATTCAATGGTGATGCCAATTAATATAGCGTTTCTCAAATTAGTGAGATACACTAATCAAAATTTAGTTAGCTAATGTGGAATGAAAGCATACTCACTTGATTTAAGACAAAAGATTATTAATGTTTACGAACAAGAGGAAATTTCTCAACGTCAACTAGCTCAAAGATTTTGTGT
>JASJDI010000109.1 GCA_030065155.1 Xenococcaceae cyanobacterium MO_188.B29 | reverse complement strand
TTTCAGCAGCATAGTATTTGGTAAGATCATCTACATCTGGGTTGCGGATTAAATCAACCAAACCATTAATGGTATTTTCCTTGCCTACGCCTATTTTCCCTAAAATTTCAGCAGCATAGTATTTGGTAAGATTATCTACATCTGGGTTGCGGATTAATTCAACCAAACCTTTAATGGCATTTTCCCGATTCGTTTCTTGTAATACTTCTTCTGCCGATTCTTCAACTTTTCTAACAAATCTCTCCCACTTTTGGGTTTTTGAGTTAAATTTACCAAACCCCCATTCAACTATTTGTTTGACAATTTTATTGGTTAAGTGACACTCTTTAAATTCGGCGATACCCGCAGCAGCTAGGAAATAAGCACGATAATAAAAATTGTGATTTCCACAACCATCGTCAAATTCCACCAGCTTGTTGATAAACTCTTCTTTGTCTGCGTCTGAAACATCATCTTCATCCCTTCCCAACCACAGCAAAATTACTTCCTTCCACTGGGGTTCAAAAATGCGATATCTCTTATCTTCAAAGGGCTGATTATCATGTTTACGGGATAAAAAATAATCCCAATCCTCAATTGCTAATGCTGCAAAATACTCCTGAAAATTAGCATGAAAGAAAGCATAAACCTCTTCATCAGTTGTTGTATCTCTATCTACTACATTTAACCAACCTACACGACAGGCTAATTGAAGCAGTTCTTCACCCATTTGCTTGTGGGCAAATTTCCGCTTCAAACGAAACCTCGTGTTACTATCAATTCCTGCCAATGCTAATTTACTTAATGCTTTGTGTAATTCATCCTTTTTATCATCAGAATTCTTTAATTCTTCTGGAATATTGTCTGACTTCCACTCATAAAAATAGTTGGTAAATCTCTCATACAATCCTGCTTTGGTTTCTGGTAATTCTCCTTGATTGTCCAAATAGAAAGTTTGACATAACAGCGACAACCGCAGAGGATTTGTTACCAAAGAACGAATTTTTTCGTGTCTGCTTTCTTTTAATTTTGTCTGTAACGCTGTACCTTTTCCTGAATTTTTAGCACATTTAAACCACTCTTGCATAAATTCATTAACTTGTTCTGGTTTAAATTCTTGGGTTCTATAGGTTTCAAAACCCATAAGGGGATTATTAACTTTGTTATCCCAAACATTCAACCGACAAGTCAACACAAACCGCGCTTTTCTGAGCCAATTTGGTAATTTTTCGATTTTTAAAGCATCCAGAGGCGAACTTTCCGCCATCTCATCCACACCATCCAACAACAGCCAAACATCTCCCTGAGAAAAGCGTTCTTTAAATTGCTCTCTGGTTTTTGAACATCTTGTACTAGCAAACCATGTATCTAACAAATAATTTTCTAGTGTCTCTCCTTCCAAACTAGCCAGAGAAATCCAAATTGGTAAATATGCGGTTTTATCTTTGAGATATTCAGCAACCTTACTTAATAAAGTTGTTTTACCTGCTCCCGCTTCCCCAATTATGCCAATATGCTTTTTTTTCTCAGTGGAATCTTCGCCAATTACTTCCCGTAGAAAAGCATCATGTTCGTAAGTTTTGACAATAACTTCCTTTTCTAACTCATAGGGATTCTCTGGTGCAGAATGTTTATCCCTTCGTTGCTGCTGTTTGCGTTTCACCAAACCCAAAGGAACATGAACGTTAACTTCAAATCCCCTTTCTGTAGCTTTGTGTCTAACGTATTCTAGTTGATTTTCTAGTTTTTGATGGAAAATTTCACGCCATAAGTTCTCTTCTTTTTGCTCTTTTGACACTACATCTTTCGATTTACTTTTTCTCTTCTCTTCCCATAGCTCATCAAACTTGGTCAGATTTGTGTCTTTATCTCTCGACCATAAATTTAGCGTAAAAATCCATTCATCAGAACCCTGAGTTTTGGTGCGATTATCTTCCAGAATTTCCAAATATTCTTTTAAATAATGCTTTAATGCTTCCCGAGTTTGCGCTTTTGCTGTTTCCTTGTATTTATTTTTCTTTGTAAGGACTAATAACTCTTCCACTGTGGTTTTGATGTTCAAGTTATTACTTGCTTCTGGTTCCCACTTAAACTCAATATCAAGGCTTTCCTCAAGTTCATGATTGACATAGCAAAGTAACGCCTCAAAGAGTTCCCTTATTCGTCCTTGGACTATTTTCCCATGAGTATATTTACTGTTGCTTGGCATAAAAATCGAGAAAAAAATACCAAAAATTTTGGGGTTACCCCAAAGTATGAATACCACCCCAAACCAACGTAGTCCCTATTATAGCGAGATTTTTATTAGCTTTACTTAAAATTTGCATTGCCCCGCCACCCCAAAGAGATGCTGTATCCAGCAACTCTTTGGTATACAACATTGAAAAAGAAAAACTTAACTCAGAAACTTATCGTTTTATTACTAACCGTGCAAATTATCCTTTTGGGAATTCAAGCTAAAAACCGCATTCAACAAGGAGATTCCACAATAGAGATTCTGATCGCGATGGTTAACAATACTATTGTTCTGCTTAATAAAATAAAAAGCGAACAGTAATACCGTTTTCTTGTAGGTTAGGACAAAAAATAATACTGTAGGGGCGTTTTGCAAAATGTCTCTACATTTTAATAATTAAACCCATCTTGCACTTTACTCGATCGATAAATGAGCTTAATAAAAGAGCTTATTTGAGAAGTACTAACTTCTATATTACTTTTCTTTACATAAAACAGACATCAAGAAAATTATTGACATACTAGTAGAGAAAATTGATAGCTGTTAGTCACAGCCAATAAATCCTGTGAAATGCGAAGTAAAATATAAACCAGCTTTTGCTGCTATCTTTATTACTCTAGAGCCAGGAGAAAAAGTTACTGCTGAAGCAGGAGCTATGGTTAGTATGGATGGCAAACTAACCATGAAAACCGAGTTCTCTGGTGGTTTTTTCCCTGCTTTAATGCGGAAATTTTTTGGGGGCGAATCTTTATTTGTTAATGTTTTCAGTAACGAAACCAGACAGTCATTAAATCTAGTTTTAACTCAATCTGTAATTGGGGATATTGAAGAGATAGATCTTCAAGGCAAAGAAATTTGTTTTCAACCAGGAGCATATATTGCTCATACTCCAGGGGTGAAAATGGGAGTAAGTTGGGCTGGTTTTGCCAGTTGGTTTGCAGGAGAAGGATTATTTAAATTAAAAATAAGCGGAAGAGGAAAAGTCTTCTTTGGTGCTTATGGCGGAATAACTAAAAAAAGTATTTCTGGGCAATTTGTAGTAGATAACAGCCATTTAGTAGCCTACGAACCAGGAATAAAGATGAAAATTGGACTTTCTGGAGGTTTACTTGGTTCTGTAACTTCTGGAGAAGGTTTTGTGAATCGACTTTCTGGAAGAGGAAATATTTATCTCCAGTCTCGTAGTATCAGTGGATTAGTTGGATTTTTGCGTCCCAAAATACGATGAATATAGAACTTTTACATCAACCCGATAGCGCGATCGCTCGTGTTAGTCTCAATACAGGAGAGGAATTAGTTGCCCAAGCTGGGGCAATGATTGCTATGAGTGGCAGTATAAATACCAGTACTACCCTCAGACGAGGCAAAGGAGGGGGTATTATGGGAGGACTAAAACGAATGCTGGCAGGAGAATCTCTCTTTTTAAGCGTTTTTCGTTCTCCCACAGATAATAATGAAGTCTGGTTAGCACCCAAATTACTAGGCGACTTATTAATTTATGAAATGAAAGGGCAAGATTTAGTTGTACAAGCAACTTCCTATCTAGCTTGCAGTTCAGCAGTGGATATCGATCTTGGTTTTCAGGGACTAAAATCACTCTTTTCTGGAGAATCCATTTTCTGGCTAACGGTTTCTGGTTACGGACTGGTTTTACTAACTTCTTTTGGTGGTATTTACGAGATTGAAGTAGATGGAGAATACATAGTCGATACTGGACATATTGTTGCCTTTGAAAGAAGTCTCGATTTTACTATTTCCAAACCTGGTAATAGTTGGATAGGAGCATTTTTAGGCGGAGAAGGATTTGTCTGCCGTTTTCGTGGACAAGGAAAAGTTTACTGTCAAACCCATAATCCTGGTTCATTCGGCTTTACTGTCGGTTCCAAGTTGCCACCTCGGTGATTAGTTATTAGTTATTAGTTATTAGTTTTTCTGAACTCCTGAACTTCTGCAACTCCTGAACTTCTGCAACTCCTGAACTTCTGCAACTCCTGTAACTCCTGTAACTTCCGTAACTCCTGTAACTCCTATCAAATATCAAATTATGAGAAACGAGATTAGTTATCAAATACAACATTCTCCTGCCTATGCTTCTCTCATCCTGGATTTGGCAGCAAATCAGACAGTATTAGTTGAGGCTTCTGCTATGGCAGCGATGGATTCTTCTCTCAAGATGAAATCTAAGATTAAGGGAGGAATAATGAAAGGCCTTGGTAGGATGCTAGGGGGAGAGTCCTTATTTATTAATGAATTTACTGCCCAAGGAGGAAAAGGACAACTTTATGTCTCTCCTGGTGTTCCTGGGGATGTTCAGCACTATTATCTCAATGAAGAATGTAGTTTAATGGTGCAATCTTCTGGTTTTGTGGCTTGTAGTCCAGAAGTAGAAATAGATACTAAATTTCAAGGATTTAAAGGCTTTTTTAGTGGAGAATCTTTGTTTTTACTAAAAGCAACAGGAAGAGGCGATTTTTGGTTCAGTTCTTATGGGGGGATTGTGGAAATTCCGATCGCTGGTGATTATGTAGTAGATACAGGTTATATTGTCGCTTTTGAGGATACTTTAGACTACAAAGTAGAAATGATTGGTGGTTTATCTTTCAAGAGTTTAAAAACAGGAATTTTTGGCGGAGAAGGTTTAGTTTGTCGTTTTAGTGGAGAAGGACGTTTGTGGGTTCAATCCCGCAATCTCGCTCCTCTAATTAATTTTTTACAACCTTTCCGCCCAACTAAAAATAATTAACTTTTAGTATCAACCGAAAAGAATGGGTACCATTAGCTTAAATAGAGCAGTTAAAAGTAAGTTGAGCAAAGAAATAGGTAAAAGAAATTTCCAGCCTAAATTTAATAACTGATCGATGCGAACTCTAGGCACTGTCCAACGCAGCAGAATTGCCACAAAAATCATGAGATAAGCTTTGAACAGAGTCGCGATCATACCCACACTGAAGACAATGGGTTGTAGCCAAACCGCAGTATCACTTACTCCCAACCAACTCGCTAAAAGCTCTACAGGTAAAGGAAAACTCCAGCCACCAAGATAAAGAATAGCAAAGATTAAAGAGGAAAGAACTAAATTAAGGTAAGAACTAGCGTAAAATAGCATAAATCTAATGCCACCATACTCGGTTTGGTATCCTGCGACCAGTTCTTCTTCTGCTTCTGGCAAATCAAAAGGAAGACGTTCTGCTTCAGCTAAAGCAGCAATCCAGAAAATAACTACTCCAATAGGTTGTCGCCAAATATTCCAACTTAAAATTCCTTGACTAGACTGTTGTGCCACAATATCTATGGTACTCAGACTATCTGACATCATCACAACTGCCAAAACAGATAAAGCCAGGGGAACTTCATAACTAATTGACTGGGCAGCCGATCGCAATCCTCCGAGAAGGGAATACTTATTATTAGAGGCATAGCCAGCCATTAGCGCACCAATAGGAACAATACTGGAAAGAGCAATCCAAAGAAAAATTCCGATCCCAATATTACTAATTATCAGTTGTTGTCCAAAAGGAATAATTAAAAAAGAGAGAAAGATCGGAACGATAACTAATATAGGACCCAAAGTAAACAGTAAATGATCTGCTTGTCTTGGTACTGTCGTTTCCTTAAACACTAATTTAACTACATCTGCCACAGGAACTAGTATTCCTTGAGGTCCAATATATTCTGGGCCAATTCTTTGTTGGGCTGCTGCGGAAATTTTACGTTCTAACCAAGTTGCTACTAATGCTAGTAATGTAGCTAAAACAATGACCAAAATCATCGGGATTGGCAGCCAAATTGCTTTAGCGACACCAGCAGTTAAACCCCAATCTGTCAGAATTCTGACAAAGCTTTCTTGAAAGTCAATCTCTTTACCTATAGTTAAGAGCAAAATCGTATTCACTTTGCACCTCCGTAGAGACTTCCAATTTCTTTGTAGATATCAATCGAGAAGAACTAGGGATATGTGATTTTTCTGGACATTTTTTTTCTCTACTTAGACTAAAATTTAGTTATCTAGGAAGAGTTAAAATTTCCACCCCTGTATTGGTTACAGCAACGGTATGTTCAAATTGGGCAGAGAGTTTTTTGTCTTTAGTAATTGCCGTCCAACCATCCGCCAAAAATTTTATGTTGCCAGTTCCTTCATTGAGTATTGGTTCAACTGTAAATACCATTCCTGGGCGCAATTTTAACCCTTTTCCTCGTTGACCATAGTGAGGAATTTCTGGCCGACAATGAAACTGTCTACCTATTCCATGCCCAAGCATTTCTTTGACAACAGAAAATCCATTAGCTTTTGCATATTCGGCGATCGCTGCACCAATATCACCAACTCTTGCTCCTGGTTTAATTTTAGCAATCCCTCTTAGCATACACTCTCTAGTTACTTCTACTAATTTTTGGGCTTTATGTGAAGGGCTGCCCACTAAAAAGGTTTTGGAAGTATCGCCGTGATAGCCGTCTAAAATTGGGGTTACGTCAATATTAATAATATCGCCATCTTTAAGAATCTGTCTGGGGTTGGGAATTCCATGACAAACTACTTCATTAACACTAGTACAGATTGAACGAGGAAAAGGAGGATGATTAAGAGGTGCATAGCCTAAAGGAGCATTCTTGGCACCATAGGCTTTTGTCCAACATTCTGCTTCATCATTTAACTCTTGAGTACTTACTCCAGGTTTAATCATAGTCTCCAGATGATTAAGTAAATTGGCAGCAATTTGTCCTACACGGCGCATCTTAGTCAATTCTCTACTAGATAGCAGAGTTATTCCCCTATTTACAGGTTTTAGAAGATTTGTATTAGTTGAGAATAAATTTATATTATCCATAACTCAATTATTGTGTAATTTTGCTAGCACAGCAAGATACAGCATAGTCTAGCACAACACAAGCTAATCTGTTACTTGTATACTGAAATAAAAGCAAACAAAAAGTTAGAGCAGGTTTAGAATGGGTGGAAAAACAGATTTAGATAGAGTAGTGGCTTACATTCCTCCAGAAAGGAAAAAAGAATTAGAAGAATGGGCAAAGGAAGATGAACGTTCTGTTTCTTGGCTAGTAGGTAAATTAATTGATAAAGCTCTACAAGAACGCAGAAAGCAGCAAAATAACTCAAAAGTAATAACTATGCGCTAGAGATATTATTGATATTATTATTTAGTTATATTTATGCAAGGAAAAGAGCAGTAATTAACTCGATACAATAAAGAATTTGAGATAGGCAGATAAAATAGCTTCGCCCCAAAAAAGAGTTAATGCCCCTCCTAAAGCTAAAAAAGGACCAAAAGGCATTGCTTGTTTTTTGCCTAAAATCCCCACAGCCATTGCGCCACCACCAACTATACTACCCACAGCACAAGCGAGTAGACTAGAAAGCAGCACATATTTCCAACCTAACCAGGCACCGATGGTTGCCATGAGTTTTTCATCTCCTACACCCATAGCTTCTTGTTGAAAAGCGATCGATCCAGCAATTCTGATTGTTCCTAGTAACCAAATTCCTAATACTGCCCCACTGATACCAAACATTAACTGTTGGGCGATACCTTTGCCCAATGCAGTTTGCCAACCAATAATTATTTGAAAAACTAAACCTAAAACTAAACCCGATCTAGTTAGAGAACCAGGTAAAGTCATGGTATCAAAATCAATTAAAGATAATGCTAGTAGCCAACTTAAAAAAGCCCAATAGCCAAGAGTTTGCAGACTATAACCAAAATGCCAAAATACTAATAAAAAGATAGTCCCTGTTGCTGCTTCGACTAGGGGATAACGAATAGAAATAGAAGTTTTACACCAACGACAACGTCCCCTCAACCACAACCAACCTAAGACTGGTACATTTTCTGTTTTGCCTAATTTATGATCGCATTTGGGGCAACGAGAAGGAGGATGAATTAAAGATAAGCCTGCGGGTAAACGATAGATAACAACGTTTAAAAAACTACCAATACACGCACCGAAGACAAAAACAAGGGTATTGGCGATCGCGCAAGCTAAAATTTCCATAAGTGTGATTAAGTTTCTTCTTGCAAGGGCTAAACTCAAAATTCCCTACTTACAAGGGAAAATTCACACTAGTCTTAATTTAGGCAATAAAAGAGTGGGCAAAATAATTTTACCCACCTTACTAAAGTCTAAGCTTGCTTAAAAATTACCGTATCTACAAAGTTTAACTTCGGTTAGTTGTTAGTTACTATTTCTCTGGGTTTAAGTCCCCTCTGACAATCTTTGATTAGAGAAGTCTTAATTAATTAGTAGTTCAAATCTACTAATTAATTGAACTAAAGACTAAAAACTAAAAACTAAAAACTTTTTTTAAGAAGCTTCTGCTTCCAGTTGATTGATATTGACAAAACATTCTCCTGGTAAAAGGATTGGTTTTTCCCGAAAAACTAGTTGCCCTCGGTATGTCTCTTTATCTATAGCTACTCCAAAAGGTCTTTTCTTCATTTGAGAGTGTAAATTACAATAGGTGCGGTAAATTCTCTTGGCTGCTTGAACTAGAGTAGGGTCTAAAAACATCTATAAATCCTCTTGCTTGGAAAAAATAAAACGCAAAATACCTGCTAATTAGTAATTGATAGCAATCCTAAAATATGATAAGAGAAAAACTAGGATATAATTGTTTCGTTTTTGCCTTTTGCCTGGCTACTGGTAAAATCTTCACAATTCAATCAGGATCGCTATATATCTCAAAATACATTGCTCTAATCTAACTCAATTTAGAGATTAAAATAGCTAGGATTTGTAAACTTATGTTACATATTCAAGAGAATTTTGGAGAGTGAGAAGCTTTGGGAGCGTGGTAAAGCAATTTCTTCCTTCTCTCCCCCATCTCCCTTGTCATCCTTGTCTTCCAAGACCGATCGATTTAGGACTTATGCAAGAATTCTAATGAGTTCCCTTTCCTAAGACTGCCATTAAAGCTTCTCTCATCCCGCGACAACCAACTAATTTCATACCAGCAGACATAATATCTCCAGTACGATATCCTTGGTCTAAAACTTGTAGGACTGCTTGTTCAATTTTGGTGGCAGCTTCTGGTTCATTTAAACCATAGCGTAACATCATAGCTGCACTAAGTACTTGCGCCAGAGGATTGGCTTTATCTTCTCCGGCAATATCAGGGGCAGAACCATGAACAGGTTCAAAAACACCAGGCTTCCCTTCACCTAAGCTAGCAGAAGGAAGCATACCAATGCTACCAGTTAGCATGGCAGCAGCATCAGACAAAATATCACCAAAAAGATTACCCGTGACGATCGTATCAAATTGTTTAGGGGCGCGAACTAATTGCATCGCTGCATTATCTATATAAAGATGACTCAATTCCACATCGGGATATTTTTCTGCCATGGCTGTAATGCGATCGCGCCATAATTGAGATACATCCAGTACATTGGCTTTATCTACAGAACATAATTTGCCTTGGCGTTTTTGGGCTGTTTCCAAACCGACTTTAGCAATACGATCGATTTCGGCTTCTGTATATGCCATTGTGTTTACTCCTCTTTTTTCCCCTGTTTCTGTCTCGAAGATTCCTTTGGGTTGTCCGAAGTAAACACCGCCAGTTAATTCTCTTACTACCATGATATCTACCCCCTCTACTACTTCTTTTTTCAGGCTAGAAGCATCAATAAGTTGAGGTAAGATAGTTGCTGGTCGTAAATTAGCAAATAAACCTAATCCTGCCCTTAAACCTAATAAACCTGTTTCGGGACGTTGATGGCGAGGAAGATTATCCCATTTATAGCCACCAATAGCTGCGAGTAAAACAGCATCGCTATTACGGCAGATTTCTAAAGTTTCAGCAGGAAGGGGTTCTCCTGTAGCGTCTATAGCTGCACCACCGATTAAAGCTTCTTCAAAGCTAAATTCTAAATTACATTGCTTACCCACCAACTTGAGCACATCTACTGCAACTGCTATGATTTCTGGTCCAATGCCATCCCCAGGAAGTAAGATAATTCGGTATGGTTGAGTCATGGTGAGTAATTCAGTGTCTTGCCTTATTGTATACTTTGTTACTAATTTATCATGGATGCCTACTAGCTCATCAAGTTTGAATGGATGGATTAAGTTTATTCCTCAAAACAATCTTGATACAGTACTATAAGAAAAAACAGATGTATTTTAAGCATTAGATTATTTTTTTTTTCTTTTACATATTTCCCAGGATAGATTCTCTCTAAAAATTAAACTTTCACAAGCTTTTCGCAGTAATATCAATAATCAATTATATGCTTTGAGAATTAATTATCATCTAGCTTTATTTAAATGAATAAAATTAAGACAAAGAGAATTTATGCTACCTACATACTTATTCTCCTAAATGTATTTTTATTTGCCTTAGAAGTTAAAACTGGGGGTAGTAAAGATATAAATACTTTAAATTATTTAGGAGCATTAATTCCCATCAAAGTTCTGTATGGACAGTGGTGGAGAGTGATTAGTGCTAATTTTCTGCACTATGGATTTATGCATCTATCTAGTAATATGATTGCCCTCTATGTCTTAGGGAAATTAATTGAAATAAATTTAGGTGTTATTCGTTATTTATTTATCTATTTATTTAGTGGCATTGGTGCGATGCTTTCTTATACTATTTTTAGCTTATTTCAGGGCAATAATTATACTATTTTAGTAGGAGCTTCAGCAGCTATTATGGGGTTAGTTGGTACACTGCTCGCCATTTCTGGATATGTTTGGTTCAAAAAGAAAACTCCTCTGAATGCTAAACGCCTGAGATTTATAATCATGGTTATTATTATACAGTTTGTTTTTGACAATTTAATTCCCCAGGTGAGTTTTCATAGTCATTTATTTGGTCTTATTTTTGGCTTTCTACTGGGTATTATCATTTTGTGTTTGAAGTTTAATCTTTCTGCGGGCGATCGAGCTTAAACTATCGATCATTAATCTAACTCAAGTCTATTTCCATGTTACTTGCGATCGCTCTTGGACAATTCGCTCATAAACTACTTCAGTCTGTTGAGCTAACTGAGTCCAACTAAAACGAGCAGCTAAAGATTGGTAAGCATTATCAACTAACCACTGAGCATAATTAGAATGTTGTAAAACTTCTAGAATTCCCCAAGCTAAAGAGTCCGAATTATTCGTTTGCGTAACCACTCCAGTTTGAGTATGTTGAACCACTTCTGGTAGTCCTCCTGTATCTGATACTACCACTGGTACGCGAGCAGCAAAGCTTTCTAAGGCAACAATCCCAAAAGGTTCATACAAACTGGGAAATACAGCACAATCTGCTACTGTTTGGAATTTATCCAAATCTTCATCAGACATAAACCCAGTAAAGTAGCACTTATTCCAAATTCCTAAATTCCAGGCTTGCTCTTTGAGGGGATCGGTATTACCACCACCAACGATTACAAATTTAACATTGCCTCCCATAGACCATAATACCTTTGGAGCAGCATTCAATAAAATAAAAACCCCTTTTTCGTAAGCCATACGACCGACATAATAAACAATTTTTTCGTGATCTTCAGCAAAGCGACGACGAAAACTGAGATGATCGAAATCAGGATGACGATGCTTTTTCTCTGGGCGAATACCGTTATAAATAACATCTACTTTATCCCAAGGACAATGTAAGGCTCTTTCTACTTCATAACGCATATATTGACTACAAACAATTACTCGCCAAGAATTGTAAACTAAGATGTTTTCTTTTCCGTTTATATATTGTTGTCCTGAAGTATAAATGCCATTATGACGACCATATTCTGTAGCATGAATAGTAGTTACTAAGGGAATTTTGAAAGTATCTTTGAGTGCGATCGCTGCATCACTAACTAACCAATCATGAGCATGAATGAGGTCGAATTTTCCCTCTTCAGCAATTATTTTTCCTCCATGATCCCCCATACTTTCATTCATATTAACTACCCAGTGAAAAAAATCATCTCCTGCTTTGACGGGTACACGATGAATATGAATTCCATCTACTATTTCATAATTTGGTGTTGAGCCAAATTCTACGGTGATCAGGTGAATTTCATGACCAAGTTTAACGATTTCTGGATATAATTCCCCCACATGTCGTGCAATTCCACCGACAATACGCGGAGGAAATTCCCAAGCTAAAACCAGAATTTTCATTATTTTGTCCTTCCCAAAACAACCAAGGCTTAATACAAGTTGACATACTATTTTGGGTTTTTCAAGATTATATTGCTTATTTATAGAGTTGAATACTTATGATGGTTTATTTTCAATGTACTATAAAAAACAAATGATTTATCTATGGAGGAGCGCGATCGCTTGATTAGGCAAGTTGTCAGGAGTTTTGTTAGAGGATTTTTTCGAGAAACTGACGAGCGCGATCGCATTCTGGATGAGTAAAAAACTTACTGGGTGGAGAATCTTCTGCTAATTTTCCTCGATCGAGAAAGAGAATACGGTTAGCTACTTCTCTAGCAAAACCCATTTCGTGAGTTACAACTGCCATAGTCATGCCTGTTTTAGCTAAATTCTGCATAGCTTCTAGTACTTCTTTCACTGTTTCTGGATCGAGAGCAGAAGTAGGTTCATCAAATAACATTACTTCTGGTTCCATGGCTAAGGCGCGAGCGATCGCTACTCGCTGTTTTTGTCCTCCCGATAGCTTAGAGGGATAGGTGTCTGCCTTCTCTGGTAATCCCACCCGAGATAAAAGTTCCATTGCCTTATGTTGTGCCTTTTCTCGATCGAGATTTTTAACTTTGATGGGAGCGTAAGTTACATTTTCTATTACTGTCATATGAGGAAACAGGTTGAAATGTTGAAACACCATGCCTACTTTTTGCCTTAGTTTTAGGACATTAGTTTTGGCTTTGGTAATATCTTCTCCCTCAATATAAATCTTGCCAGAAGTAGGAATTTCTAGTAGGTTTAGGCAACGCAAAAATGTTGATTTTCCCGATCCAGAAGGACCAATAATCGCCACCACTTCTCCTTTGCTAATAGTAGTAGATATTCCTTGGAGAACCTGTAAACTACCAAAAGACTTAGATAAATCTTCGACTCTAACTACTTCTTTGTAATCTTTGTTCAAGTGCATAGCCTCCCCAAGTTAAGCCCATAACCATGACATAGTACACCGCGCCAGCAAAGAGCAACGGTTCAAAATAAATATACTGTTCTGCTCCGACAATTTGAGCGCGACGTAACAAATCAGCAACACCAATAGTTGAAACTAAAGCGGAATCTTTGAGTAGAGCAATACTTTCATTCACCAGTGCGGGTAATATATTTTTAATTGCCTGAGGTAAGATAATATCCAGCATCATTGGTTTATATGCCACCCCCAGAGACAAAGCAGCCTCCCTTTGTCCTTTATCAACAGCGAGAATTCCTCCGCGAATAGTCTCAGAAATATAAGCTCCTGAATTAAGAGTAAAGGTAATCACTCCTGCTAGTAGGGCAGAAATGTTGTAGCCTGTTAGCTGCGGAGTAGCATAGTAGACTAGGGCAATTTGTAATAGCAGAGGTGTACCACGAAATACAGATGTATAAGCATTAGCCAACCAAGTCAACAGCTTAATGTTGGAAATTTTGGCTAAAGAGAGAACCGTTCCCCAAATAAAACCAAACAGCGCGGAAAGAGCAGTAAATAACAGTGTTACTCCCACTCCTCTGATAATAAAGGGAATACTCGGCGCGATGCGAGCAAAGGATAAGGCACTCTTGCCAGCTTTTACTTCTGTTGTTGTCGCCGTTCCCTCTTGATCCCCAAACCACTTGTTAACCAGACGTTCTAGTTCCCCATTTTCCTTCATCTCTTGCAGAACAAGGTTAAAGTCATCTACCAGATTAGAACCTTTAGGAAAAGCAATAGCAGAACCTGTTGACTCGGTAGATAAAATTGTATGCAATTCTAGCTCTGGGTTAGAAGCAATAAAGCCTTTAGCAACAATTTCTTCAATAATAGCAGCATCAACTCTATCAGCTTTGATCTCCTGAATAATTTCCCCAGTTTTATTCAGAGATTTAATTTGCACTCCGCTTACTTCTTCTGCTACAGTTTGTGCTAATTCTTCCTGAACTGAACCCAACTGTACAACAACTATTTTGTTGGCTAAATCTTCGGTTTTAGTGAGATTACTTCCCTTTCTAGCAACGATCGCATTCTTAGCTTCGTAGTAAATTTCTGAGAAATCAACATTCTTTTTGCGTTCTTCCGTTGGTTTCATCCCTGCCATGGCAAAATCAGCCCTTCCTGACTGCAAAGCTGGAATAATCCCATTAAAGTCTGTATCGGTAATTGTGAGCTTGAAACCTAATTCTTGAGCAATATAGTTAGCTATATCTATATCAAAGCCAATAATTTCATTACCAACGGCAGTATCTCGAAATTCGTAGGGAGGATAATCTGCCGAAGTGACCATTTCTAACTGTGGGGGAATTTCTTGCGCTGATTGTGCTGAAACACTCTTAGTTACATCCTGAAGAAAGTTAAGGGATAGTACTAATATTAGAGATGCGATCGCTAATAATACTCTCTGTTTTTTCATAGCATTACCTTCACCAAAGCTTTAAGCTAATCCACATAAAAATTGCATATTTATTATTTAGGAAACAAGCCTTTAAACTTTCTCCCCATCTCCCTATCTCCCCATCTCCCCATCAGTCTTAACCGACACATTCAATGTTGACCAGCTTATCCCCTATGGTCGTCTCAGTTAATACAGTATTCACATTTGAGAGAGTGATAGGGTTTATGCTAACTACTTTTTCCCGCCAAGATTGTATCAATAGCAACCTTATCTGATCCCTACGGTACTATTATGTTTAACCAGAAAATCGCAACTGCGGTATTATCTAGCTTGGTACTGCACACTGCCCCAGTCTACGCTGGCGACTTAGTTTTAGTAGGTGGCTCGTGGCAATGGCCTGCTACCGAAGATCCTTACGGAATCTCTATTTATCAAGAAATTATTGAACTAGCTGGAGGCGCAGATACAGCTAAGATTGGTATCTTTACTACTGGTTCTTCTTCTGGTCAAAACGCTCGCAGAAATGGACAGCTTTACGTTGAAGACTTTCAAGACCTATATCGAGAGTACTATCCAGACTTAGAAGCAGATGTAGAGTGGATTTCTTTACATATTGATAACTGTAGCAGTGCCAAAAATAATCCCAACATCGTTAACCAAATTAACACCCGCAATACCTTTGTCTTTGGTGGTGGCGATCAATCTTTGATTACCGAATGTTTCTTTAATGAAAACCAAGAAACAGAAACTCGTACTCCCACTCCAGTATTTGAGGCATTACAAAATAAATTTGCCGAAGATGCTGTGATTGCTGGTACTAGTGCAGGAACTGCCGTACAAACTGGTATACCTATGATTACTGAAGGAGAAAGTTACGAAGCTCTACTTAATGAGCCTAACAGTTTAGTTGGTTCTCCCCCGTTTGTTTCAGAGCTATATTATAATCCTTTAGGTGGATTTGACTTTTTCCCCTACGGATTAACCGACACCCATTTTAGTGCTAGAGGTAGACAAGGAAGAACAATTCGCTTAGCTGCTAGTTTAGATGTACCAACTATCTACGGCGTGGATGAAAATACCACCCTAATTGTGAGGGATGTGGGAACAGAGCAAGTAAGTATGGATGTATTAGGAGAAAGGGGAGTATCAATCTTCGAGCTGTCTAACGCAAATATAAACGATCGAGAGGACGAATACTGGTCTATTTCTAATGTACCGATGACTTATTTAACAGAAGGCGATCGCTATAACCCTTTAACTAAAATAGCAACCTTTCCTAATAAAAGTCCCTTAGTTTGTGTTCCAGACAAAACAGTTCCCCAGTCTACAGATATTTTTAGCACTCTTAACTCCCAGGGCGATCGTACCAATCCCCGCGAATTTATTAATATTGCTACAGATTTAGTCGAAAGTTGCGACACCACAGCCACAGGACGCAGCCAAGAAAAGAATCCTGTAGCTTTCCAAGTCAAGATGAGCGAAAATAACTCAACTAAAGGTTACTTAGGATTAGATAGTCAGGGAAAAGAAAAACAGTCCTTTACTAACCTCACAATAGATATCCAAAGCAAGAAAGTTCCAGAACCTTCTCTCTTTGGCATTCTAGGATTAAGTATTTTGGAAATTTTAAGAAGGGGGTACGGAAGAGGCAGCGGGAGCAGAGGGAGCGGAGGAGGCAGGGGGAGCTTAAATAAGTCACCGTTACTCCGCCGTAAAACGACGGAGCCTGCGGTGACCGGCGTTCCCTGGTAAAAATTGATTGATAACGATTAAATATACTATGTTTTGTGAATCTTTAGCTTAATTAGTAGAACTACCTATGAAAATTATGAACCATTATCAAAAAGCAATAAGAATTCAAACTACAGGCAAATCCCTCCATAAAATTACTAACAAAGTAGAGCAAATAGTAGCAGAATCAAGCATAGACATGGGATTATGCACTATTTTTGTTCGTCATACCTCTGCGTCTTTAGTAATTCAAGAAAATGCCGATCCTGATGTATTAAGAGACTTAGCTAATTTTTTCGCTAAGTTAGTGCCAGAAGACTCAATGAGATATATTCATAATGCAGAAGGCCCTGATGATATGCCTGCTCATATTCGATCGGCTTTAACTCATACTTCAGAGCAAATTCCTATTAGTAGAGGAAGATTAGTTTTGGGTACTTGGCAAGGAATTTATTTATGGGAACATCGCCAGCGCAGTCATAACAGAGAAATAGTTGTACATATTAGTGGAAGTTAGTAATTAATTTGATCTCAATCACTCTCCTGCATGATAAGAACTACGTACCAAAGGAGCAGAACGAACATGAGAAAATCCTAAAGTACGAGCAATGTCACCCAATCGATCGAATTCCTCTGGAGTCCAATATTTTTGTACTGGTAAATGAGCTAACGAAGGACGCATATATTGACCAATAGTCAATCGATCGCAATTAATTGCTCGTAAATCCTTCATAGTAGTAATAATTTCTGCTTCTGTTTCTCCTAGTCCTAGCATCAAACCCGATTTAGTGGGAATACTAGGATCGATTTCTTTAACTAGTTGCAAAACAGCAAGAGATCGATCGTACTTTGCTCCTCGTCTAACTGATGCTTGCAAACGTTCGATCGTTTCAATATTATGATTATAGCAAGCTGGTTTAGCTCCTACTACAGTCGCCACTCTAGTCTTTTGGCTATTAACTGCTCCTTTGCCACTCCAAAAATCAGGAGTCAGCACTTCAATTTGTGTAAAAGGATTCTCTTCTCTTACAGTATTCATTACCTTAACAAACCAACCTGCGCCACCATCAGCTAGATCGTCTCTGGCAACAGCAGTAAGAACTACATAGCGTAAACCCAGTAACTTTACAGCTTCTGCCACTTTTTTGGGTTCTTCTGGGTCTAAATCCATGGGAGCGTGTCCCTTATCCACTTGGCAAAAAGCACAGGCTCTTGTGCAAGTAGGGCCCATCAATAAAAAAGTAGCAGTCTTGTTAGCGTAACACTCTCCTCGATTGGGACATTTGCCTTCTTCACAAATTGTGTGAATGCCTCGCTGTTTAATGATTTTTTGGACTGTGGAGATTTCGCTAGCCTTACCAATAGAGCCTCTTAGCCAAGGAGGAAGAGTGGTAATTTCTTTACGCCAGTCAGATTTAGGTGAATGCATTTAACTTTTGGGTCGATCGATTTTGATTAGAAAGACTGAGAAAAAGAAAACAAATTTTGCTATGTACTTCTTGTTATTTTTAGTTTATTTCAGGGAACTCTATAAATATCAACCATACTATGGATTTAGATAATTTTAGTAAATTTCCTGATAAATAGGAGTAATCGCTAAGGAGTTAGTTGTGCCAACTCATAAAATTTTGGTTATTGATGATAGTAAAGTCATTAGGATGCGGGTCAAAGATATGTTACCTGCCGGTAACTTTGAAGTTATTGAAGCCAAAGATGGTCTACAGGGATTTAACTTAATCTGTTCAGAAAGTCCCAACTTAATTATGTTGGATTTTTTGTTACCTAAGATGAGTGGCTGGGAAGTATATCAAGAAATTCAAAAACAGCATAAGCTAAGAACTATTCCCTTAGTGCTTATGTCTGGACGCAAAGAAGAGGTAACAGATAAACTAACTGAACCATTTGAATATTTTGCTTTCGTAGAAAAGCCTTTCGATCAAAAGCAGTTAGTAGAAGCAATCCGCGAAGCAATGATGAAATCGAAAAAACTACCGCAAGCGGTAGCAGATTCTTCGATTTCATCAAATGTTGCTGCTTCTGGTGCAGATACATCAGCAATGGTAGCTGAAATTGAATCTCTGAAGGCAAAAGTGGTGAGAATGGAAAAAGATATGGATGTATTGAAAAAACAGTTTAATCAATTACTCAGTTTTATTAGACAAAAAATAAAATAAGAATTAGGAAATTTTTCGGGTTCTCATGACAATTTTCCCAGTTTGATTGGTATTGTTACTTTGCCTGTACTAGTAGTCTGTCAACACCTCGATTGGATATGGCGAGGAGACCTCGCCGTCCCTCTCGGTCAATTTTGAATTGATGGGTTGAGGCAAGCAGGGGAAGCGGAGGAAGCAGGGGAGGCAGCGGTCAGACCCC
>JASJDI010000108.1 GCA_030065155.1 Xenococcaceae cyanobacterium MO_188.B29 | reverse complement strand
TGCTTACGAGTTTTGAGATTTAACTTGTGATTGTTAATTTTTGTATCCATAGACCTTGAATAATAAGCCAGTTGTCATCTAGATAGTCAACTGAGTTATTGATAATGGTGTATTTATTGTTCGATCGTGTGAACTTATCTTAGCCAAAATATAAAAAAATTATTAACATCGCTGGATATATTTGCTATCTCTATCGAAAGTAAGAGATTATCTTTATTGTTTCTTACAAATAATAAACTTTTGAAAATTTAAATAATTAAAGTACAAAAAAAAATCATGATTGATTATATTGAATTAATAAGCATTGCTCTAATTCTTAGGTAAAAATGCTTAACAATGAGAGTAATCAAATTGAGTAAAATAAAGCCCCTTCTCAAGTGCAAATGTAGCTAAATTTTTCCACTGTGAGGAAGCGTTGTTGTCGACCAACACAAACTTTCTTACGAATGCAAACTTGTAAGCAAACTAATCTATACGAGTATCCTCAGCCAACAATTCTAGTAGTAGAAGATGATGAAGATAACCAGGTATACCTAGCTTATGCTCTAGACATGTTGCACTATCACTGTCTCCTGGCTCGAGATGGGATGACAGGTTTAGATCTGGCTAAAAACTATCTACCAGATTTAATTTTGCTCGATATTAAAATGCCTGATTTTAGCGGTTTTGAATTAATCAAAATGCTCAAGCACAATTTACTTACTTGTGACATACCTATAATTGCTGTAACAGCTTTAGTAAGAGAACAAGAAATAAAATTAATTTTTGATACTGGTTTTGATGGGTATCTCGCCAAACCTTACTTTTTAGAAGACTTAGAGAAAATTATTAGCTCTTATATATTAAATCCTTCTATATCTTGATAAATGAACCTATATTACTTCTTTTTATAGAAAGATTTGGGGCGACGTACTTGGGGAACATCAGCTAAAATCACGATCGCTCCAGAACAGCCAGTATCGATCGCTGTATCATAAAGACAGTTAGTTACGTTAACTTGGAAAGTCTCTGCAACTAACTCCTGCAATTGTGGTTTAATCGCCTCATCAATAAAACTACGCACCTGCTTTACCAGACTCGATGATGCTGTTTCGACTAATAGCTTTTCTATAGGGGTAATCACATCTTCAAGGGAGATAATTACTTTATTCCCTAGTAGGTGACAGTCTACTTTACTTGGTTGATGACCATATTTTTGGCTATACAATGCCCTTACTCTCTGGGAAGTAGCTCTTTCTAATTGACCAGCAGTTGGATAAATATTTAAATTTAAATCAATACTCATAACTCAATAATCTACAGTTAGCTAGAATTGACGATTTGATTTGGCTTTTTCAAATAGCGATTAGCAGTATTTGAGTCTCAGCTAGAAAATAGGTGAGGGGAGTTCTCTTAAATAGCAGGTAACCATGTAAACTATTTTAGATGTAAATTATTGTAACAAAATATTAATTTATTGTTAATAATATCGTATCGCTTACTGGTAGAGAAAACCAGACAGGTAGTTTATTTTAGGTAGAGAGGTTGTTACTAACAATTACCAACTCATTTAAGATTACGGTTATTACTAAGCCCCAATTAAGGATTTTTCTTTTAAAACTTAGTTACAATCTAATTAAAATTGAAAACGTTCCTCACTTTCTATACTGAGGCTTCAAACACCATCTCAAGCTGTTTGGATCGTTTCTTGAGGAAATTCATATAAATAAGTATTAATTTAGTGAAAATGGAACAGACTCTTCCTACTCGTGGTGAAATGGAGCGTAGCCTCTCTCAGCATATTCAGGCATTTTATCGTAACAAGCTAGGTTGTTCAACAGGCAAAATCAACTGTCATATACTTAATAATCAAGTAGCGATCGCTATTGAAAATTCAATTACACCCATAGAAAAGATGTTGGATAATCCTGACGATTGTGAATTTAGGCGAGATTTACGAAACCGCATCGATACGATAGTAAAGCGTGAGTTGCTATCGGAATTAGAAACCGTCTTAAAAGTTAAAGTTGTCGATATGACTATTAATACAACTTTAGATAATAATTTCACAGGAGTTGTGGTATTACTCTCAGCATCACCTCTTGTCAGATTACCTAAACAAGTAAGTAGGTCAAGAAGCAACAAAAAAAGTTAACTCTCATTTGTCTCTGGCAAAAACACATCTAATGATCGGCTTTTTACCTAGTTAGAACTTACGCAAGTATGCAATAAATTGCACTCAATAGTTACTAGTTAAACTATCAACTTTAGAGAGCAAGTAATCGATATCGAATGGTTTGTAAATAATATCCTCGGCTTGGCTATTCTGTAGCTGTTCGTCTTTAAGTCGATCGACAGCAGAAACCAAGAGGATTGGTAAGTTTTGATGGTCTAGCTTTTCTTTAACATTATGAGCAACCTGCAAACCATTCATTTCTGGCATCATAATATCCACGAGCATTAATTGTGGTTGAACTGTTTCAACTTGCTTTAAGGCATCCTTACCATTGTTAACTGTTTCGACTTGATATCCTGCTGATTCTAAAACTAGCTTTAATAATAAGGAAATGTCATCATTATCTTCTACCACTAAAATATAATCGGACATCACAAAAGATCATTACTAACTATGATATATCCACCATAGCTAACTAAACTTTGAGAGACATCATCACAATGATATATATCTATAGCTATTTATAATAATTTAAAGTTATCTTCAAATTTATCGTTTTTTGTATCTTTATTAACCAATAACTTATAAATATTGGGAACATTCTTTTTTTCTATTTTTCATATAATCAAGATTCTTTAAGCTGAATTTGATTAGGTAATTCTCGCAAAATGAGAGTATAAATATCTGTAGGCATATCAATATTAGCTGTTTCTAAAGCTTCTTTAACTGCTTGCGCCACTTTAGAAGTAGTAGCCAAAAAACCAGATCTACGGGAGTCTACCCAAAAGCGAATTTCTAAATTAACTGTACTAGCAGCAAGTTCTTTAACCAAAACATCTGGTTCAGGAGTAGCTTCTACTTCTTCGATATTTTCTAACACTTTATGGATTATAGCGATCGCTTCACCAATATCTTCTCCATAGTCAATACCTACCATAACCGAACTACGACGACGAGGGGAAGCGGTATTGTTAATAATACTGGCTTGAAATACCTCTTGATTGGGAATATAAACTAGTCTTCCATCATAAGTTTTCATCGTTGTAGCTCGTAATTGAATTTGGGTAATTGTCCCTTCATAGTCCTCAATTACTACCTGATCGTTAATCCGAAAAGGACGAGCAGCCAGTAAAATAACTCCAGAGATATAGTTACTTAATACATCTTTAAGACTAAAACCAATTGCCACACTGGTTAAGCCTAATGCACCCAACAATGCGCCAAAATCCAGTCCCATAACACCCAAGGCAATGACAAAACCTACTACCCATACAGCCCCGTAACTCAGTCTACCGATCAAAAGTTCGGTGCTAGAATCTCCTTCTGTTTGTTTTGCCCAAGTATAAGCACCATATCGTACTCCTTTTGCGACTCCCCAAGTAATACCGACAACAATAATTGCTCCTATCAAAGAAGGTAAATTACCGACAATATCTCGTAATAATTCTCTAATAGTTGTGTAAAGTCTTTGAGTAACGTCGATCGCCAGTGGTGGTTTATCAAAGGCTGTATCTAGCTGTTTTGCCCATCTTTCGGCTAACTCTTCAGTTGTGATGCCATAATCTTCAGCATCTTGTTGGGTGACAGTCATTAAGATCCGATTTTTGACTCTTAATGTAGCAATTTTACGAGGATTATCAGGGGCAATGTTAACTTTATCTGGGTTTTCATTCTGGGATAATAAACTAGCTATACGACGATTAATTATGTCCGCTCTTGCACTAGCATTTATTTGCGGTAAACTACCAATCTGAAAGATAGGGCGATTTCTAACTACTATGTCAGCAAAATATAAGCCGTCACTGGGAATAGCTACTGATGAGGATTGAGTGGGAATGGGAATAGTTTCTTCATCTTGGGACAAAGCTAGGGGTGTCATACTAAAAGTAAAGAAGAGCGCGACCATCACTGTAGAGTTCAAGTATTTTCTCTTAGCTACAATTAGATCTAATTGCCCAAAAAGCAAATGTAACATCACACACCAAACTTTTGGAGTCAAAAAAAAAACTAACTCCAACAACCTCCTATTTCATCCAGAGTTTACAAGAGAGAGTCAATAAATCCTCTCTATCTATAGATATAAACCCAAACCCCAATAAATCAGGTTAACTTACACACTTATTTTTCCAATTGTCAAAGATGTTCGATCGACTTAACTCTGGACTACATAACTGCGAACTTATTTATCCAAACCTAACAAAGAACTAAAAGTAGACCTAATAGAATCTTGGGTTTTAGTAATAATCGAATTATTCCTACTTAGAAAGACTTGAGCGCAGTTACGTCCAGGCATACCAGAGATTGAACCCCCTGGGTGAGTACCTGCCCCAGTGAGATATAAGTTTTTAATCGGAGTAGTGTAGTTGGCAATTTCTGGGAGAGGACGAAGAAAGATCATTTGATCTAAAGACATATCCAAATGGTAATAATTCCCTTTGTAAGAACCCAGTCTTTCTCCTAATTCAGCAGGACTTTCGACACGACGAGCAATAATTGAGTTTTTGAGATTAGGGGCATATTCCGCTAGCTTATCAAGTACGTTATCTGCCACCTTATTTTTCAATTCATCTGTCCAACCTGTACCATGCAAACCAGTTCCTTCTTTGCCTGCTATTTGATAGGGGGCAAAAAACTCAATCCAGAGAGTGTGTTTACCTTCGGGGGCAAGAGTGGGGTCTAAAACTGAAGGAATATCTAGATAGATAGAAGGATTCGCATCGGGAATTTCTCCCATTACAGCTAAAGCATGAGCTTGTTCGACATGATTAACCGAATCAGCAATTAGCACTGTACCAATTAAATGCTCATCCCCCTCATCATCATCATAGGCTGTAAAACGGGGTACTTCTGATAAAGCACAATCTATTCTGAGGATAGTTTCGTTGTTGTTCACAATTCTCCTTTCTACTCTATCTCTTAACTGAGGCTCGATCGCACCTGGTTCAACTAATTGCAAAAATAATCTTCGTACGTCTAAATTAGAAATTACTCCTTTATTGGCGCGATATTCTTTGCCTCCCGCAACTCTAACCCCAACAGCACGGTTATCATCTACAATTACTTCTTTAACCATTTGTTCGGTTAAAATTACGCCCCCTTCGCTAGTTACTAACTTAACCAAAGCCTCTGTCAGTGCGCCTGTACCACCACGGGGTCTTGCCATACCTGGATGGTGACGCATTGCCAGCATCATTAAGCCAGAAGTCATACCTTTTTGAGAAGGTGGCGCACCAATTTCTGCTGCTAGTCTAGCTAGGGGTGCTTTCACTATTTCTGTATCAAAATACTCTTCCAGTACATCTTCAGGAGAAGTGATCATAGTACGGATAAAGTCGAGAGCTTTGTTTTTTGACCCAGCTATAGATAAAACATCTAATAAATTTTTTTTACTGTAATTTTGGGCAATCTGAAGCCAAGCGTGAGGTGGAGAGTTAAAAAAAGGTGCAACTGCACTCATTAAAGTTGACCAGTATTCTATAAATTCTCCATATTTTTGGGCATCTCTGGCACTATAACGAGCAATATTTTCCTTAGTTTTAGCTATAGATTTATGGGCTAAAAAGTATTTACCATCAGGGTGCGGACAAAAAGTATGAGGATCGCAGAGGAGATATTCTAGACCATATTTTTGTAATTGTAGTTCTTCTATAATAGGTCCAAGGAAAATAAATTCATGATCGATCGCGCAAAGATTGAATTTAAATCCAGGTGCTTCAGTGGGAATAGCTTCTTCTGTGGTTGCTGCACCACCAGGAACAGGACGTTTTTCTAGCAGCAAAACACTGTATCCTGCTTTTAATAGATAAGCAGCACAAACTAAACCATTGTGACCAGCACCAATAATAATTGCATCATATGCTTTCATAAAATCTATTCTTTTTTACTACTAATTGCGAGGAGTTAATTTTAGTTAAATGTGTCCAAATTTAGTTTAAAGGAAAAAGGCATAAAAATATTGAGAAATACGTAGACAGAGGTTAGTCATTCTATTATTTCAACTTCTTTTGCTATACTGACGTTAATAATATTGTTTTGCTACTCCTACTAATATATGAGCTTAGTCGTTCAAGTAATTAAGCCTGAGGGTATTTTGGATGGAACAAAAACCGATCAATTTCGCCAGGAAATTAATGATAGTGTTAACACTGGAGCTAATGCTATTTTAGTCGATTTTAGTAATGTAACTTTTATGGATAGTTCTGGCTTAGGGGCTTTAGTTCTATCTTTAAAGACTATTCGTAATGCTAATGCTAAACTCTTTATTTGTTCTATTAATGAGCAAA
Organism: Xenococcaceae cyanobacterium MO_188.B29; assembly: GCA_030065155.1. Classification (GTDB taxonomy): domain Bacteria; phylum Cyanobacteriota; class Cyanobacteriia; order Cyanobacteriales; family Xenococcaceae; genus JASJDJ01. Next base: position 12,199 of record JASJDI010000108.1, on the reverse strand, counting down.
TAAAAATGCTATTTGAGCTAACAAGTATGGATCGAGTTTTCGAGATTTTTTCTAGTCTAGAAGAGTTTGAACAAAAAGTAGCTAAGTTATCATAAGTGATTTATCTTTATTATTTATCCATCGAGAATTATATTGATTAACTAATTCTAGATTATCTAGAAAAAATCAATTTGCATAATGGATAAATCATCTTCAAACTGGAAGTTAGGATGCCACGATCTAATGTGCTGTAATAATTGGTCTAAATTGCGTACAGGATTATACTGATATTTTTTAAGCAAATTAACCAACTGTTCTAATCCCCAAAGAAAGCCATTTTCTTGCTCTATCTCATAGATCCCATCGCTAAAAACATAGAGACTAGAACCAGGTGTGATGATAAATTCTGCGTTGATATATTTTATATCAGGAAACATTCCAATAGGAACTCCTGCTGTTTTTAGCCTTCGCTCATCAAGATTATTTTTTGAGAGAGGAGTTAACAGAATACCAGGAGGATGTCCAGCACAAGAATAAATTAATTTTCGTTGATTACAATTGTATATTCCATACCAAATTGTAAAATATTTATCGTTACGATCGCTCATCTGAAAAGTTTGATTTAACCCCTCTAAAACTTGATTAGGTTGATAGTAATCTACCTTATTTAATCCTCGCGATCGTAGTAAATTAATCACAGATAAAGATGGCAAAGAAGCTCGTAAGCCGTGTCCAGCAACATCTAATAAATAGAAAGCAATAGTTTCCCCATCAAGCCAAAAGTAATCAAAACTATCTCCCCCTAATTGACGAGAAGGAATAAAACGAACATCAATATTCAATGCGGAATGGGACAAAGGCTCAGGTAAAATCGAACTAACATATTCCGCAGCTTCAGCTAATTCTGCTTCCAGCAGTTGTTTTTGTTGTTCAAAGTCTCGGCTTAGTTGGTGTAGTCTTAACCCTGCTCTAACACGAGCTTGGAGTTCGTACATTTCAATAGGTTTACACAAAAAGTCATCAGCCCCTGCATCTAGTCCCTTCACTCGATCTTCTACGGAATCGAGAGAAGTAAGCAAAATAAAAAAAGTAGTTGATAATTCTGTAATTGCTTTGATTTTACAACAAACTTCTAATCCATTGAGGCGAGGCATAATCCAGTCACAAATTATTAAGGCTGGGCGAATCTCTCTAGCTTTGATTAAGCCCTCTTCTCCGTTACTTGCCAAAATTATATCGTAACCCTGATTGGCAAGAGTTCTTTTCAACAACATTTGAGTTGCGATATCATCATCAATGATTAGAATTTGAGCCATAATATCTTGTTACTTCCACACCACAAACTAAAAATTTAACTAATTACTTTTTAAGATCCTTGAAGTTGAGTTAATCTAAAACAGAAAATAATAAAAATTAAACTAACATAGTAATCTAGTTATAAGCTAAATTAACTACTTAGACCATCTTGCCAGTTGATAAGAGGAGGCTATATTAGTTCTAGGGCTGCCGACCAAGAGTTATGCTCGATCAGAGTCGTTAAACCTTGTACTTTGCCTGCCCTCAAAATGTCTATTTATTGTAAGCAAGGGAGAGCTAAAAGGCTTTGGGCAATTGAACGTCCTCAAAAAAATCCAGTTTAAGGTTGATAGCAATCTACAAGAATTAGAATCTGTCTTGTCTCAATTTAATCAAATTTATGACGATTTTATTCCCAATCAGGATTGGTTAAAATGTAAATTGGCTTTAGCAGAGGGCTTTACCAATGCAGTACGCCATGCACATAAAGAGCTATCAACAGAAATACAAGTTACCATCGAGGCTGTTCTAAGATCAACAACTTTAGAGATATATATTTGGGATTTGGGTAATCCTTTTGATTTAAACCAGTATATAAAAGAGCAATCAAACAATAATCATCATTGGCTAGGAAGTGGCAAGGGTGTAGCAATTTTAACTCAAATTGCCGATCGCTTGGAATATAAGCATATTGAAGAAAAAGGTAATTGTTTGTTGATTGTTAAAGAGTTTTCTCAAGGAGAAAGATAGCCTAAAGAGTAGAAGAGCAGAGGAGCGGAGGTGCAGAGGTGCAGAAAATAAATAGGGATATCTATGAATAATAATTTTGTTAGTTGCCAGTGGTTGGCAGAAAACCTAGGGAATACAGAAGTAGTAGTTATTGATTCCCGCTTTCAACTAAATTCCCCTAGTTGGGGCTATGAACAGTATTGTAATAGTCATATTCCTGGAGCTTATTATCTAGATTTAGATAAAGATTTATCTAGTCCTGTAAAACTCCATGGCGGTCGCCATCCTCTACCCAATTTAGACCAATTTGCCACTAAATTAGCATCTATAGGCATCTTTCACTCAGAAACTTTAGTAGTAGCCTATGATGATTCTCGCTTGGCGTTTGCAGCCCGTTTGTGGTGGCTACTGCGTTATTTAGGTCACGATCGCGTTGTGGTACTAGATGGGGGTTGGAATGACTGGCAACAAGGTAATTATCCGACAACTCAAGATATTTCCTCACCTCAGCAGGGTTCATTTACTCCCCAGCCCCAAACTGATTGGATAGTAGACATAGAAACCGTGAAAATCCGTAAAGATTTGCCTGAAGTTATTTTAGTTGACTCTAGAGATAGCGATCGCTATCAAGGCAAAAGAGAACCAATCGATCCGATTGCGGGTAGTATTCCTGGTGCGCTTAATTCTCCTTGGAAACAAGTAACTAATGATCGGGGTTATCTTATTCCTCTTCCAGAACAAGCAAAATTGTGGTCTTCTTATCGACCCAAAAAAGAAATCATTGTTTATTGTGGTTCTGGTGTCACTGCTTGTGTTAATCTATTGTCCTTGCAGTTAGCTGGTATTGATAACGCAAAACTGTACCCTGGGGGTTGGAGTGACTGGTGTTCTTATTTAAATTAATGACTTTCCTAGTCGTGTCAACAACAAGCCCTGACAATGACCTAATTGAAAATGACGTAAATCAGCTAAATTCTTATCTCGATCTAGTCCAGGGGAAGCGATGGTAACTTCCCACTCCTCCATATCTAGTTGCAACCAGTCTCCTAAAGTAACAGTAATAGGTTTGCCTTCCATGTGAGATACCATAGCTATTTGTTCTTGGCTATTATTAGGATTGGTACGGACTCCATAAAAGACAGTGTGTTTGTCATCGCTAATTTTATTAAAGCGGTCTGTTTCGGTCAGATTTTGCTGTAGCCAAGGATGGGTACGCCGAAAGTGTCTCAAAGATAGATTAAATTCAGTCCGAATCGGATCGAGGATTTCCTCGTAATAAGAAACATTGCAAATTTTAAAGCAATCTTCCATAAACATCAGAGCAAAAGATTTCAATCTCTCTTCATCTAGTTTTTTGAGAAATCTCACCATACCAGAGCGCATTAGTTCTTTGAGAGGAGAAATTTCAGGAAGACAGTGAGTATCAGCACAAGATTTGAGAACATCCACCACTTCCGACAAATTATAGTCTTGTTGAATCATGGCAGCGTGCAGTGCCATGCCAAATTCTTGCACTTGCTTTAACTGTTTAAAACCAAGAGATTTTAGACGTTTAAAAGCATAAGATCTTTTGTAAAGCCCTGGGGTAACATTCCAGTGTAAAAAGCCAATTTCCTCCGAGACTACTTTAACTCCATAACGTTCATCGGTATTACGGAAAAACATCCAGGGTGCATGCATCAGCGTGTTAATAAAATCCATTGGTAAACCAGGGCTAAAACCATATACCCAAAGTGTTACAGCAGGATTGTCGTAAGCATTATGCAAAACTTCAGGTAAAGTTTTGCCTAGATTCCAATCAATTGGTTTATCGAGTGGAATTTGATTACCTCGACGGACTGTATCATGGTTTCCACAGCCTGTAATCCAATGATCGCCTTGATACATTACTTCTGTGACTCTGCGCCATTTACGTGACCAAAAACCTTTCAGGGCAGGAGTATTATGAGCAAAAATCAAGGGGCCCCACTGGTAAGATTCGGGCATTAGTTCAATCAATTCCCGATACCGCGATTTTTCTTCCCAACCTTCTTCGGGCCAGGGACGACCATCTTCAAAGATAGTAAATAAAAGACGCTTATAACCAGCAACCTCTTGAACTACATTACTCATCGCTAAAAGATAAGCATCATCTTGTTCTACCCTACCTGAAAGGGGATTAAAAAAGCTAAAATCTTGTCCTCCATCAACCCGAATACCATCAGCACCTGTATTAATTTTCCGTCGTTGCATTTCTAAGAGAATAGCTCTGATAATTGGAAACTGGTGATTGAGGTCTTGACCATACATATTAGGCCCTTTGAGAAACTGACGAGAGAGTAGTAATTCACTCTGATTATCAGCATGACCATAAACTAGATCGTAGATAACTTGAATTGGTCCGATGGGAAAATTATGGAGAGTAACCAGAAAATCTACAACTTCATCAGGGCGTAAACTGTCGAGTAGAGCAGGATTGGTAGCACTAGAACCTAAAATAGGTACATCGTATCCCCAGTCTTGAGTATGGGGTTTATTTAATTCAATTTCGACAATATCGTCTTCTTCTCCTAGAAAACAGAAAAATTCGCTTTCAGGACTATATTCATCTCTAAATTCAATAGTTGGTTCAGTAGGTAATAACTGGATAGCATCATAGCCTACATAATTCTGTTCGCTGGGAGTCAGAGGTTGACTCATGACTATTTTTTCGGCAATTTGTTGGTATAGGCTAGTTAAAGCTGCTAGTGTTCCTTCTTTAGTTGCCGTCCCTATATGAAGTTGTAAGATATTCTGTGGGTCGCCTACGCGAGGAATATGCTCTTGCTTTCTAGTACCTGTGCGCTTAAAGTAGCTTAAGTCTTTTCTCTTAGCTTGTAAGCTATCTATATCGTAGAGTTCAGCAGGAGCAAACACTCCATAAGGAAGAGAATAGGGGACAATATCGCGAATAGCTTTAAGGGTGTCCATGAGACTGATATAGCGTAACCAATAAAAAGAGCCTGCTTGTTCTTTATTTCCTGCCCTCATTCCTGCTACTACACCCCAAAAATATTCTCCGTGTTGTTTGAGGTGCAAGGTTTCGCGCTTAAAGTTAATAATTTGTTCTCTAGCTTGCCAGTCAATGTTATCAATCGGCGTTAAAACTTCCAGATAAATATCCCGCTCATGCATAACCTCGGCAATTAATCTTGGTGCCCAAAAGCCGATTTCTGTTAACCCATCAGCACGATAATGGGCTCCTAATCTTTGAACTATAGCTTGGGCTTTTTCGAGGATCGTAGCGTTAGATTCTTCGATCGCAATTACCCAATCTAATAATTTTTGAGTTTCTTCTTCTACTAAGCTTAAGGAATTCTGAGTCTTAACTACCAAGGTCATATTATCTCGCAACTGGATATTTATTTACTTAATATCTTTTGGTTGAATTAGAGTATTTTAGATAACCAAAAATTTTTATTTTTTAAGTTAAGGCAATCATCATGTTACTATGTGTAAAGTTTTAGCGAACAATTTTTACAAAAAATAGTCTAGTTAAGTTGTCTAATATAAAGGCTAAGAAATTTTCCCAATAGCAACTTAAATGGTAGTACGCAGTTTAACCTTACACTGTTCAAATTTAGAATAGTAAGTATAATAACTTACATCTATTGATTGATTGATTTGCCAGTATTAACTGTTGTTTAATTCAAGCAGAGCAAATTTGTCTTTAACTTTAAGGGATATTTATTCCACCCATTTTCATTACAACTTAAATTTCCGCAAACAACCAGGGGTAAACCTATTTTCTTGTCTTAAATATCTTAATGCTCCGTAAATTTGGAGCTTTTTATATTCCTGAACATTACTGATTTTAATCATTACAATAACCATGAAATCTTCTTTAGTTATTCTCTATCATCGCGAACCTTATGATGAAGTCGTAAAAGATGGCAAGACTATTTATGTCGCCAAAAAAAGTCCTAATGGAATTGTGCCTACTTTAAAAAGTTTTTTTGCCGATGTTAACCAGGGTACTTGGATTGCTTGGAAACAAGTAACTAATAAACAAAAAGCCAAGTTTGAGAAGCGAGTTGTTGTCGAAGACGAAGGTAACTATAATGTCCGACGCATTCCCTTAAGTGCAGAGCAAGTTAAAGATTTTTATCATATTACTTCCAAAGAAGCTTTTTGGCCTATTCTTCACTCTTTTCCTTGGCATTTCACTTCCGAAACTTCTGACTGGGAAAATTTTCAGAATATTAATCGTTTATTTGCTGAAGCAGCTTGTGATGAGGCAGAAGATGATGCTCTAATTTGGATTCATGATTATAATCTTTGGTTGGCAGCTAAATACATCCGTGAGCATAAACCTAATGCTCGTATTGCTTTTTTCCATCACACACCTTTTCCTTCTGTAGACGTATTCAATATTTTACCCTGGCGAGAAGAGATTGTAGAAAGTTTACTCTGCTGCGATATTGTTGGTTTCCATATTCCTCGCTATTCAGAAAATTTTGTCAATGTTGCTCGTAGCTTAAAAGAAGTAGAAGTAGTCAAGCAAGAAAAAGTTTCTGGGCATATTACTCCTTTTGGTGTAGCTTTAGCAGAACCAGAAATGGTAACGCAACTAAAATATAAAAATCAGTTGGTTAATATTGACGCTTTTCCAGTAGGTACAAATCCTCAATATCTTCTGTCGATTTTACATAAATCAGAAAGTGAGACTACCTTAAACAAAATTAAAGAGGAACTAAATGGTCGCAAGTTGATTATTGCTGCGGGAAGAGTAGACTATGTCAAAGGTAATCGGGAAGTTTTAGAAGCGTTTGGTCGTCTGTTGGAACGTCGTCCTGAATTATTGGGCAAGATTAATTTGGTGATAACTTGTGTACAAGCAGCAGCAGGTATGCGAGTTTATAAAACGGCTCAAAGCCAAATCGAACAATTGGTAGGAAAAATAAACGGACGCTTTGCCCGTCTGGACTGGACACCCATTAGACTGTTTACCCAACCTATTCCTTTTGAGGATTTAGTCTGCTATTACAAAGCAGCAGATGTTTGTTGGACTACACCTCTAAGAGATGGTTTAAACTTAGTAGCCAAAGAATATGTAGTTGCCCATGAAGGTAAAGATGGGGCTTTGATTTTATCTGAGTTTGTGGGAGCAGCCGTGGAATTACCCCAAGCAATTTTAACCAATCCTTATTCCATTAATTGCATGGATGAGGCGATCGATCGCGCTTTGGCTATGTCGCCAGAGGAACAAGCAGAAAGAATGGGCGAAATGTACGAAACTGTAACTACTTATGATGTTAAGTATTGGGCAGACCGTTTGCTTGGTTTGTTTAAAGATTTACAAAATACCAAAATGGCAGAAAAAGAGCTTGTCAATAGCTAGATGCTGGTTTTGTTGTTAAGGTGTGAAAGTCAGTCATCAGTGAACAGTTATCAGTTATTAGGGAACACTAAAATAGTGAAGGCAATTGATAATTGATAACTAATGCCGTATGGGCAGTTGAGGAAGTAAACCGACTAACAACTAACCACGGTAAGGGTGAGGAAGTCAACCCTACTAACAACTAACAACTCATAACTGATAAAAAGATGCGTGATTTGGTAGCGATCGAAAATCAAGAATACGATTTAATAGTTATTGGCGGAGGCATTAATGGGGCTGGAGTAGCTAGAGATGCAGCCTTAAGAGGGTTAAAGACAATTTTGCTGGAAAAGGGAGATTTTGCAGGGGGGTCTTCTAGTTGGTCTAGTCGCTTAATTCACGGCGGATTGCGTTATTTAGAGTTTTTTGAATTTCCTTTGGTTAGGGAAGCTTTAAAAGAAAGAGAAGTGTTATTACGCACTGCCCCCCATTTAGTTAATCCTTTGCTGTTAACTATTCCTATTTACGGCGATCGCTCTCGCCCTTATTGGAAAATTTGGGCGGGTATGATTCTCTATGATATCTTTAGCTTCGATAAAACTCTCCCTCTTCATCGAATGCTTCCCCTAGCTCAATTTAAGCAGTTATTTCGCTCGATCGACCCTGAAGGATTATCTGGAGGAGCGCAATATTATGATGGACAGGTAGCCTATGCCGAGCGTCTTTGCTTAGAAAATATTATTTCAGCCCAAGAGGCAGGAGCAGTAGCACTTAATTATACCCAAGTTACTCAACTACAACGCCAGGGCGATCGCCTGACTTCTCTTGTTTGTCGAGATGTTTTAACAGGAAAAGAATTTACCGTTAAAGGACATAACAACACAGTAGTTGTTAATACTGCTGGTCCTTGGGTAGATAAAGTTTGTAAATTAGGAGTAGCCAACAATCAAGATGCACCGATAGGTAAAACCAGAAAAATTGGTGGAACTAAAGGAAGTCATATTATTGTTGCTCCCTTTCCTGGCGCACCAGAAACTACTTTTTATGTAGAAGCTAAATCTGATGGTCGTCCTTTCTTTATTATCCCTTGGTTGGATATGTACCTTATTGGTACAACAGATCTAAGATATCAAGGTGATCTCGATCGGGTTAAAGCTGATAACGAAGAAATAGATTATCTCTTAACTGAAACTAATAATATTATTCCTACAGCTAATTTATCCAGACAAGATATTAAATTTACTTACTCTGGTGTTCGTCCTTTACCCAATGAAGAAGGGAAAAAACCAGGCAGCGTTACCCGTAAACATATTTTGTATGACCACAAGAAAGAAGGAGTAACTAATCTTATTTCCTTAATTGGGGGTAAATTAACTACCTATCGTAACGTTGGGGAAGAAATGGTAAATGCTGTCTATCGCAAAATGAAGAAAGCTACACCTCCTTGCACTACAGACTCTCAGCCCTTACCAGGTTGCATTTTACCAAGTGATCGACGTATTCAAGAAGCTATAGAGAAGTATAGCGATCGTGTTGCTTTAAAGAGTATTAATCATCTCTTCTCTATGTATGGTTCAAGGGCTTCAGAAGTATTAGCTTTAATTGATAATGAACCAGAATTAGCCGAGCAAATAACTGATAGCTTACCAGATATTAAAGCCCAGATTGTCTATGCTGTTCGTTCTGAATTGGCACATACCTTAGTCGATATTGCTCGTCGTCGTACTACTTTGGCTATACACGCTGGTAACTATGGTTTAGATTTATTACCAGTCTTGACGGAAACTCTGCAAAAGTACTGCGGTTGGAGTCCAGAAAAGTGCGATCAGCGAAGCTGGCTCGCGGAGCGAGATCGCGCTGGTGAAGAGTATAGAACTTATATGGAAGAAAATTGCATTCCTGATTATGAATTAACTTAGTTATGTGTAAATTGAAACAACTTGAAACTAAGTATTGCGTAATCAAACCAGATTTAAGGCTATTTTTAAAGCCTTTTGTACTTCAACTAACAAATCTGTTGATAAAACACCCAATTTTCTTTGAAAAACCAATTTACTTACTGTAGCTATTTTATCGGCTCTAATCAAAGATGTTTTCTTCAAACCTGTTTGTGAAAATTGAGAATCATTATCTTGAACTAACACCCAACTATTCTGCAAGCTACTAGTAGGAATTTTAGAGAAAATACCTAGAATAATTACTTCTTCCCTATGAACAGCTAAGATAAGTGCAGGTCAAGTTTAGCTGAAGTTAGATCGCTAAAAGGCAATCTAACTAGCCATATTTCTCCAGGCTTAGGATTAGACATCATAAATGTCTTCTTCGTCGTCATTCCACTCTGTAAAAGCTGTTTCAGCTAATTGCATCATCTGTATAGTTGCTAGTTTGTCTTCTAAATCTTCCATAGACAACGAAGGGTATCTTCAATTCTTTTTCTCTTATCGATATAATCTTTCCCATATCTTCTATAGTAACCAGGATCGTTTTTATGCCGATTTAGTAAGTCGTTAAAAATAGAATTTTGTTCACCTAATTTAACTTCTGAAAGACTTAGAAATGGTTGACAATCGGCTAAATGATAGTGTGTTATGAAGTCAGGAATTCTCATTTTTTTTTAATCTCTTTAAAACCAATTATGACTAATCCAACAAATATAGATGAAATCAAAATCAAAGCTTTATTCAAAGAAGCTCTTATTGAAGTAATAGAAGAAAATCAAGAATTAGTAAGTTCTATATTGGTAGAAGCTTTAGAAGATATAGCAATATCTCGCGCCATTGAAGAAGGAGAACAAAGTAAAACTGTAAGCCGAGATGAGATATTCAAAGTGTTGAGTGGGGAATAGTGAAAACAGAATTTAAGGATAGTTTTCTCAAAGACATTCGCTCTATAAAGGATAAAAAATTACTCTCGCGTCTCGAACAATTTATACTAGCAGTAGAAACTGTAGATGATTTGAGTCAAATACCCAATCTTAAAAAGCTTAAAGGACAAAAGAAGAAAATTTATTATCGTTCGAGAATCGGTAACTATCGTGTGGGATTAATTATCAAACAAGATATTGTGGTTTTTGTTCGCTTTCTTTCTCGTATAAGAAATTTATCGTTATTTCCCATGATTTTCGATATAACATTTAATCAGCGATCGCCTTTTTGGTTTTTAACTTCATTATTTGTAATATGATTTAAGAAAAATACATAAAACTTGAAGCTTATGTTACTCAGACCAGAACACCGCAGCAAACTAGATGATACGAACGATACAGATTTTTATGCAATGCCTCGCTTTGTCACTCACGTAGATGAAGGCTTTATCGATCGATTAACTCAATTGTATCGAGAAGAATTAACCCCTAATACTCGTATTCTAGACTTAATGAGCAGTTGGGTTTCCCATCTACCTGATGATATAGAATTTGACCACGTAGAAGGTCACGGAATGAATTATGAAGAATTAGCTAAAAATACCCGATTAGATAGCTATTTTGTCCAAAATCTCAATAAAAACCCTCAATTAACCTTAAAAGAGAATGATTTTGATGCAGTTTTAATTACTGTTTCGATACAGTACTTGCAATATCCAGAAGCAATTTTTGCCGAGATTTATCGCATTCTCAAGCCAGGAGGAAAAGTTATTGTCAGTTTTTCTAATCGGATGTTCTACCAAAAAGCGATCGCGATTTGGCGTGATAATAGTGAAAATGGTCGAGTGGAATTAGTTAAGAAGTATTTTCAGGCTCTTCCTGGTTTTAGCACTCCTAAAATAGTAGCAACTCAGTCTTCTGTGCCTAGTTTTCTGCAAATGTTAGGGTTAGCAGGAGGAGATCCTTTTTATGCTGTTGTCGCGGAAAAAATGGTAGTTTTAACTGCTAAGTAAATAATTTAATTAAGATTAACCCTTAATTTCGATCACTTATAGAATTAACCTCTTTTCCTGCTTCTAGAGTATGCAATCTCCGATGTAGGCGAATAGTTATAAGTACTTATAGGTATGGTAAATTAGGGTATTGCGGTCGCTTCAAACTTAACCTAAGCTGAGTCCGCAAATTTCTCGTAATATATTTTTCTACACAAAGGTAGTGATCGTGGAAAACAATCGCTTAATTATGTATCATAAGCACCCCAACAGTGCGCGAGTTACGTTTTTCCTCTTAAATGGTTCTGTTTGTCATTTTGATGGCTTACCTCCATCTGCGAAAATTGTTGACAGTAGTATCTCTGAAGAGCAAGTTGTTGATTATCCGGAAACCTTACTTCCCACTAGCAAAAAAAGATTAGGACTATCTAGCAATATTCTGGAGATTGAAAAAACTTTTCAAGCGAGTGTTGAAAGTGACGATCTTACCATTGATGTATATTTAGCTGGTTTTACCACGATCGATCCTCCTTATGAACAACTAGCAGATTTGGGAGGAAAGTTTATTGCTATTACTGAAGCTCGTCGCCTACCATCAGTAGAAGTAGAATTATTAGGTTTGGCTTATTCTTGGATGATGGATTGAAGATAAGATCAACTCAATTTGCCTAACTCAAGTAGCTCAAAAATTGACAATTGACAATGAACAATGGACAAATAACAAACACTTGATTGATAATTTATTTCGCACGACTACTTAGGGCTTGCCAAATAAAATTGTCAGGTAAGCCAGATAAAAGTTTTCAACCTTTTTTGATCAAAAAAGTGCCAGGTAATAACATCTATAAGCTCAAAACCCTTGCACTTTGAAAAATTATTGGAAGCTTACACCATTTCTCGAAACTAGCTAGATAAATGAGCAAATTATTTCTTAATAAGAAAAAACTGGCAAAGTCTTGATTTATCTATTCCCTGTTCCCCGTTCCCTATTCCCTTGTCCTC
>JASJDI010000107.1 GCA_030065155.1 Xenococcaceae cyanobacterium MO_188.B29 | reverse complement strand
ATCAAAATGACTACTTTATAAGGCTTCTAACTTGCCGTTGTCACAATCTACTTTGATGGATGAGATGGATTGAAAGTCAATATCTACAGACCAAGACTTTTTGCTTTTTAATAATTGTCACAATCTACTTTGATGGATGAGATGGATTAAGAGTTATGTCTTTATGTAGTTGTTATATTTGGCTCGTGAAAAACAATCGCGCCGTAGTTCATGTTTTAAACCTCTGTGCTGCGAAAAATGAGGGTTAGTTTGGTTATTGAAAAATAATCTTGCTTTCTGACCCTAGTAACTGCTCGCCCTGACGCTGCTACTAATTAAAAAATTGGTAGGAATAAGGTGCGCTCCCAGCAATAGGGGTATGGGTTTACCATAGTAGTGGTTCCTGAATCATCTTCGAGCAAGAAGAATTTTTTTGAGAAAATTGAAAGCAAGTCCCTCCACCACCTTTGTGATTATAGAAATTAAGCAGGATGCCAGCCAATTTGTTATCAATGACAATCAATTCGTTAAAGTGACATTAATTTGTTACCGATGACAAATAAAGTGTTAACGTACAACATCCTGTCACAATAGTCCCTATACCTACTGCCATAAAAACTAATGGGGGTGGAGGGACTTGAACCCTCACTCTCGATATGAGAAACAGATTTTAAGTCTGTAGCGTCTACCATTCCGCCACACCCCCTTGCTTAGCTGCAAGAGCTTTGTTTTTTGAGACTAATCTATCATACAGTATATTCCGTATATTGCAACACCTTTGATCGGGAAAAAAATTAATACCCTATTTTTCTGTTTCTTTATCCCTTAAAGCTAAAATACAATTATTAATATAAGCATTTCCCTGCAAATGCTTAAGCTTGCCAAAATCGATCGCTGGCTAGTCTCAGTAAATCTTATCTTATAGATCAAATCAAAATGATGTCAGATATAAATGCTTTCATAAGTACATTAGAAATAGACACTCTCATAACTGCTCTGCTATATCTAGTTTTAAGTGCAACTTATCTACTAGTATTACCTGGCATAATTTATCTCTATCTAAAAACTCGTTGGTATGTTGCTGGTTCAGTGGAAAGACTTTTAATCTATTTCATGGTATTTTTGTGTTTCCCTGGAATGTTATTGCTAAGCCCTATTCTTAATTTTCGCCCTAAAAGACGCAAACTAGAAGCTTAATTTATAAAAATGCGTAGAATTGATGCTATTGGTATTACCCTTGGTATTTTAGTTGCTGGTGGGGTAGTTTATGTAATTTTCCAAGTTGTTGGACTTGATGGGGTTTCAGCAGGAATTTGGACTCAAACTTTATTAGTAGTCGGATTAATTGGCTGGGTTTTAACTTATTTATTCCGTGTATCTACTAAGAGTATGACCTACAATCAGCAACTAGAAGATTATGAACAAGCAGTATTACAAAAACGCCTAGAAGAAATGACACCAGAAGAACTAGCTAAGTTACAAGCAGAAGTAGAAGCTGAAAAACAGACTCCAGTAGATAAAAACTCATAGCTAATTTCACTATGGGAACTTAACTGTGAGAAGATAGCCATTGAGTGTTTCTCTAAAAGCAACAATTGGGTTGCTTTTTTTGTGTCATAAACCTCGTGCTAAAGTAAATTTTTACTTAGAAACAGTCGAGATTATTAATTTATATGCGTAGGTTAAATTTTTGTCTTTAAAGTTGATGATAGGAGTAAAAAACGTGAATTCTGTGGCTGATTGCTTTAAATCTCTCCGAACTAATAATCAATGTGCCTTAATTCCTTTTATAACTGCTGGCGATCCTGATTTGGAAACCACTACTAAAGCATTAAAAGTACTAGCTCAAAATGGAGCAGATATAATTGAATTAGGTGTTCCTTATTCAGATCCTCTAGCAGATGGTCCCACAATTCAAGCAGCAGCAACTAGAGCATTACGAAGAAAAGTTAAATTGGAAGATGTTTTACAAGTAGTCAAAGAAGTGAGGAAAGAATTAGATACGCCTATTGTTTTATTTACTTATTACAATCCCATTTTTTATCGAGGAATTAAGTCATTTCTAACCGAAGTTAAACAAGCAGGAGTACAAGGTTTAGTTGTTCCTGATTTACCCTTAGAGGAAGCCTCTACTTTGCTTGAGCCAGCTAAGGATATGGGAATAGAAGTAACTTTATTGGTTGCACCAACTACTCCTATAGAAAGGATAAAAGCGATCGCTACTCAGTCTCAAGGCTTTATTTACTTAGTTTCTGTTACTGGAGTTACAGGAATGCGCTCTCAAGTAGCTAGCAGAGTAGAAGAATTATTATCGGAATTGCATAGTAATACAGACAAGCCGATTGGAGTGGGTTTCGGTATTGCTAGCCCGGAACAAGCCAAACAAGTTAAAGATTGGGGTGCAGATGCGGTAATTGTCGGTAGTGCTTTTGTCAAACGTTTGGCTGAAGGTACACCAGAAGAAGGATTAGAAGCGATCGCTAAATTCTGTCATAGTCTTAAACAGGCAATTGTTTAAGTGGTTAGTAGTTAGTAGTTAGTAGTTAGTAGTTAGTGGTTAGTAGTTAGTGGTTAGTAATGACTATAATTTTGACGAATGATGATGGGATAGATGCCCCTGGTATCAAAGCTTTAAAGCAAGCTGTTAATGGTCAGAGTATGATAGTTGCACCTACGCAACAGCATTCTGGTTGTGGACATAAAGTAACTACGAATCGTCCTTTACAATTACAATCTCGATCGCCCCAAGAGTATGCAGTGGATGGCACTCCCGCAGATTGTACCCGTATTGCCCTAACTCACATAGCTAATGATGTGGAATGGGTATTATCAGGAATTAATGCTGGGGGAAATTTGGGTATAGATGTCTATATCTCAGGAACAGTAGCAGCAGTGAGAGAAGCAGCTATCCACGGTATCCCTGGCATTGCTATTTCTCACTGGATTAAAAAACCTTTGGTAATTGACTGGGAGATAGCTACCCAATGGACAGCTAGAGTTTTAGATAAACTACGCTATCATCCTTTACCTGCTGGTAGTTTCTGGAATGTTAATTTACCCCATCTTGAACCTGGTGCTAGTGAACCAGAAATAATTTTATGTGAGCCAAGTACCGATCCCTTACCAGTTAATTATCGTGTGGAACAGGACTTATACTATTATCACGGAGAATATGCCCAGCGCGATCGATCTCCTAATACAGATGTGGATGTATGTTTTGCTGGCAATATTGCTGTTACTCAGATAAGCCTCTAATAAATTAGATCGAAAAAAGAATCGTCGATATCGTAACCTAACATTTTCGCCATAGATTGAAGGCGAGATTTAATGGTTATATCTTTTTGTTTTAGCCAATCTCCTATCACAAATATCTTCTGCATAACAAAAATTTCTAAGGCTTCTGGATTAAAAATAATACCTTCACTCCGACTAAATTGATGAGGTACTAACATCGCTGTATAAAGTGCTAATTCTCCGTTTTTCCAATCTAATAAGAAAGGTAGCCAAGGATATACTGCATCTAGACGCAAAAACCATAGTCTAATTTCGGGAATTTCTGACAATTCTCGTGGATCGGTTTCTTCTTTTTGGTAATTAATCGCAAATTTTAGCTTTTGTTCATATTCCGCGATCTCTTGATTTTTGGGTAATTTTTCGATCGCGCTCAAAGCCGAAGACAAATCGAGATTGTTAATAGAATCAGTATTGATATTAATTATTAGGGTCATTAATCTTCGATCGATAGTATATAGAATTACAATTGAGCTAAGATAGCTTTAATCACTTGCAGTAGACATTTAAGTCAAGTATAAGCTAAAGTGGTAATGAGTATGTATTAGTTTAGCAGTTTGAGAGCCTCAACTATGAGCAAACAAGAGGCAATTACCAAGCCAATTCGTTCTTTAGATGATGCACTCCTTCGTTGTCAAAACTTAGGGATGCGTGTAAGTCGTCAGCGTCGTTATATTTTAGAACTTCTGTGGTCAAAACAGGAGCATCTTTCAGCGCGAGAAATATACGATCTTCTCAATCAAGAAGGAAAAGAAATTGGCCATACATCCGTCTATCAAAATTTAGAAGCACTATCTAGTCAAGGCATTATTGAATGTCTAGAACGGTGTGATGGTAGGTTATATGGAAATATTAGTGATTCTCACAGTCATGTTAACTGTTTAGATACAGCGCAAATTATTGATGTTCATGTAAATTTACCAGAAGACTTAATTAGCGAAATTGAAGCTCAAACTGGTGTAAAAATTACTGATTACCGCATTGATTTCTATGGATATAAGGGTAGTTAGTAGTTAGTAGTTAATTGTCTTCCTTCCTTACTCCTCTGCTTCCTCCGCCTCCCCTGCTCCCTCTGCCTTTCCTCATTTTCAAATTAATTCCTACCTACTTAACTGAGGGCTGGGTTCTTGAGCCGATAAATTTTTCACTTCAGAATCGATTTTCGTATAAGTTTGTCCGTTGTCCCATAATCCTCTAGCTTGAGTCCACACAGCATCGAAAAAACCCAGACAATAGAATATTCCTCTGATAATAATTTTGATGGGAGAACCACTCTTATTACAAGGCGGATTGCCTAATACATGGCAATCAAATAATTTGGCATAGAGACGTAATTGCTGAGATAGATTAAGATTTTTTAATGCCATCAGAAAGTGATTGTGATAGAAGGTAAGTTGATATTTAGGCGATCGAGTAGTGATATCGTGGCATCCTCCTGTCTCTTCTCCCAAGTGAACAAGATGGGCTTCGGGATCGTACCAAATCTGGTAATCAGTTTGCCTTAATCTCAGACAAAAATCTGACTCTTCTCTTACTGCACTACCGCGAAAGCGTTCATCAAACCAAATATTGTATTTAGTAAAGATGTCTCGGCGAAAAGACATATTGCAACCCCTAGCTGAGATAACTCTTTGGGGTTTAGTAGTATGGACTAAATCAATGTGATACCAAGCAATACCAGGATCCATTGCTTCAGGTGGTAAATAGTCGATCGAGTAAGGAGAATTATCCTCAGTTTTTTGATGAGCATAGTCTGCTAGTTTCATACGATCGAAAACTCGACCTGCCACTGCACCAATAGCTGGATTTTGTTGAAAATTTTGACTATGGGCGTGTAAATAGCCTGGAGGTAATTTAATATCATCATCAATAAAGATCAGAATATCCCCTTTAGCTCTTCTGACAGCATAATTTCTCGCTCCAGGTAGGCTTGCCCAATTAACCCTAAACCAACGAATTTTGTTGAGTTTATCTAAATTTTCTAAATATTTTTCTGTTTCTGGTTGATGATTTTGAGTTTGATCGACGACTACAATTTCAAACTGAGGATATTCTTGCTGAAGAACATCTTCGATCGTGTTTCTTAAGGTTTCTTCTCTTTGATAAGTCGGTATAATTACAGAAATATAAGACAAGGTCATAAGGATTTCAAGTTTTTCGAGCGATCGTCAACTCAAATATAAACTAGAGAACTAAGTCCTTGCTATCAATAATCTTAATTTGTAGCTAAAGCTATGAAGTATTAGAGAATAAGGATAAGTAAAATCAGAAACGTCTTCCAAATCTTTTTCTGGATTTCCTTGGATTAGTTGTCCCTAATAAATCTTCTCCTTCTTCTAATCTTAATTTTTTACGTTCTTCTTTATCGATCTCTGGTAGTCTTAGCAATACCCCAGCAAAGAGCCAGTAGTATACCGCTACTGGATCGGTATCTAAGGGATACCAATAAGGAAAATAGGTAATAATTAAAATAAATACCCAGAAACTAGAGCCAAAACTGCGAATACTCGGAATTTTGACCGAACGATAACTTTTAAAGGTAGTAAAAGCCAAATTACTAACGAACACCATAAAAGCAAATAAACCTATATACCCTATTTCAAAGAGAACTTTAGGATGAAAAGTTTCTATCAGTACAGTAGAGCCAAAAGAACGAGCAGAATTAGTTGCCTTACCCAAACCTCTACCTAAAATACCTTGTTGTGCATTCATAGCAAATTGAAATTGTTCTTGAATAAATAGGTGAGGAGGGGAAGTATTCCAACGTTGGACAAAACTATCTACTCTTTCTTGGACGATTTCTGGATGAGCAGTAATCACAACTGCCAAAATTAAACTGAGGATTATTGCTGCGGGGATAAAGCGTTTAAGGTTAGCTATTTGCCCAGTCAGAATTAACAAAACAAACACTGCAAAAGGAACAATAGCAAGAGCAATTCTTTGACCCGAAATAACTGCATTAATAAAAACTAATGCCAGACCTATTAATCCTCCTGTCCGCCAGAAAAAGGAGGTATCACTAAAAGCAACCGTATAAGTAATAAAGCTATTAGCAATCAAAAACCATGCCCAGTGCCAAGGAGAAACAAAAGTTCCTGGTAGACGGATTTGTCCTTGAGCAGGACTGTAGAGTAGTGAACCACCGACAAAACACCTTGCCTCAAGACTAGCTCGGAACAAATTAATACCTGATGCTCCTCTAGTACCTGCACAATAACCACTAGTCAACATGAGATACTGAATTAATCCTAAACTACAACAAACAATTGCCAGGACTAATAACACCCTACCCAAAAAAATCAATTGTTTTTTATCTTCGATTAGGTAGTAACCACAAAATATTAAAGGAACATAGCCCATCAAAACTTTAAGTCCTAATATTCCTTGCAAAAAAGGACTTCCTTCTTTACAGGGGGTTTTATAAACAATTCCTGTTTCTGGGTTGAGTAAGAGAGTTCCATCTGGTGCGCGTAGAAACTGTTCATACTCACTTAAATTGTCGCAGTAAGGTAAAAATGCTTCTTGTACCCCATTAACTAAGAGCAATACAGTTAGACAGATAATAGATAGTATAGATAGAGTAAGTAATAGTTCTTTAGAAACTATAATTGGTTTTCTTTTACGCCGACATTCTTGAATTAGGGCAAGTAAAGCGGGTATGTAAAAGACATCCTTACTAAGCTGAAACAGAGCATTACCACCCCCAATCGTGTATGTAACAGTCCCACTAAAGGGCATATAGATGAGGAAAAACCACAGAGCTTTACGGGGATAAAAGTAAGAAACAACTAGACTAGGAATGAGTAGAGCAACAGACAAACCTAATTTAGTGCTGACAGTAAAAACAAGGGGAAGACCAATTCCCAAACCAATGACCAGACAAGTAACCGTCAGTGTAATTAGCTTTTTGCGTTCTTCTCTGGCTTTACGTTTCTTTGCTAGACGTTCTTTTAAGCTTAATGTTTGTTTTTGGCTTTTTTTAGACTTTTTTTTAGGACGACGGTTTAATCTGACCATGATAAATTTGCTAACTACACTCAAGCTTAAGAGATTAGGTTACAGCCAACTTAATCTTGTACTATGTTTTCTATAATGCCAAGCTTAATTATAAAAAACTGAACTCCAGCAACTCCTCAATTTTTTTATATGAAACTTTTTGTTCCTGGTCGTCTTTGTTTATTTGGAGAACATAGTGATTGGGCAGGAGAATATCGTAATCTAAACCCACAATTAGAGAAAGGATACACTTTGATTGTGGGGACAAATCAAGGAATTTATGCAGAAGTAAAACCTTGTCCTGACCAACTTATTGTACAAACCTACTGTGGCAAGGGGATTCCTCAACTATCTTATCAATTACCTCTGAATTCTCAGGTTTTATTAGCAGAAGCAAGACAAGGAGAATTCTTGAGCTATGTTGCTGGAGTCGCTTATCAATGCGTGACTTCTTATGCTGTAGGTGGGTTAGAAATTAATAATTATTTAACAACTCTGCCAATAAAAAAAGGATTATCTTCTAGTGCTGCTATTTGTGTTTTGGTAGCTAGGGCTTTTAATCGACTATATAACTTAAATTTAAAAATTCGTGAAGAAATGGAGTTAGCCTATTTAGGAGAGAGAACTACACCAAGTCATTGCGGTAGGATGGATCAAGCTTGCGCTTATGGCGATCGACCGATTTTAATGATTTTTGATGGAGATAAGGTAGAGGTAATTGAGTTAACTGTCTCTCAAGACTTATATTTGGTAATTGTTGATTTGGGAGCAACGAAGGATACGCAACTTATTTTAAATCAACTCAATCAGTGTTATCCTTTGGCACAAAATTTAATCCAGCAAAATGTGCAAAAGTATTTAGGAGAAATTAGTTCTAGCATCATCCAACAAGCAACAACAGCCCTACAACAAGGAGATGCAGAATTGCTTGGTTATTTAATGAGCCAAGCACAAACAGAATTCGATCGCTATTTAATCCCTGCTTGTCCTAGTCAACTGACTGCGCCTATTTTACACGGCATTTTGAACTATGAACTAATTCAACCTTATATTTGGGGTGGTAAAGGTGTTGGCTCTCAAGGGGATGGCACTGCGCAATTTATAGCTAAAGACCAAGACAGTCAACAAAAAGTAATAGATATTATCACTAAATACTTTCCGCAAATGCAGTGTTTAGAGTTAACTATCACAAGTAAGAACAAAACTTAAATGCTTACTCTAGTACTTTACTAAGTTGGGTTTCCACCTACTAGTTTTATTCCCACTACCTGGTGGAGTATAATCTGGGTGTTTAGCTAATAATTGTCTTAGCTAAATATCGTCGTTGATACAGCCCGATCGTAATGTCTTGCAATAT
Source organism: Xenococcaceae cyanobacterium MO_188.B29 (assembly GCA_030065155.1). GTDB lineage: Bacteria > Cyanobacteriota > Cyanobacteriia > Cyanobacteriales > Xenococcaceae > JASJDJ01. The sequence goes on along the minus strand of JASJDI010000107.1, from coordinate 9,987 downwards.
CTTTTATATTTAGACAAGAGTGCAGTAATCAGATAAAGTTTGACAACATTTTTGATACGATTCCATTGCTTTTTCTACAGTAGCTTCCGTTACTTCTATATCTAATTTTCTTTTTTGGCGAACAATACGACCAGACTTAATATTTTCTGTTTGATCGCCTACATAGCGCATACCTGTAGTTTTTTGCACATTATATTTTTCAGAAAATCCTGTTTTGGTGTCAAGAAAATTTTGCAAAGCTTGAAAAACATTTTCTGTATCTTCTAAAATTTTCTCTTGCTGAATAAATAGACTATGATTTTTATTATTAATAAATTGAGCGTGTTCTTCTAGTTTGGCTAATCTTTCTATATAGTAATTTAAAGCTTTATTTTCATCCCAATCAGACTTAAGATCGAGAATACTGGCAATAGTTCTTTGAGGTTTCCTAACTATAAAAATAGAATAAACTTGTTCATGTTTAAGAAAACTATCATCAATAAATTTATTATTATGCAAAACTTTATCGAGTATATATTTATGACTCATCGTCATGTTTTCTAACTGATAATAATTCCGATATACTTTTAACATTAATTTTTTTAAATCTTGATCGCCATAGTATTGAGTATGAGTTTCTCCATAGCCAATAATTTCTGAATTAGAAGTAAGAATATGGGATAACAACGAAGAAGCAGCCCGCATATGACCTAGAATAAATAAAATTCTGTAGGGGTTTTTACGGAATAATACTCGGTAAGGATTATTATTATTGTTAATTCTCAAGTTTAGATACCTATGAACTATAGTACTTTTTAGTTCTCTAAACTTTTCTCGTAGGACTATGATTTTAGTCATGGTATCTTTAGTTAAAATAGCAAATTCATCTAATAGTCTAGACGTTGTTAAAAATATCGACAAAAGCATCCACTAATCTTATTGAAAAGGTTTGGCGTAGATTAAAACGCGATCGCCCTGCCCTAATTGGTATTTTTGTATTATTGATAATCATATCTGCGATTATTTTTGTCCCAATAATATATACTACCCCTGCAGACAAAATTGATTTTAGTCAGTCAGCTATTCCTCCTTCTTGGGAGCATCCTTTTGGTACAAATGCTCTAGGTCAAGACCAATTAGCGAGGGTTTTGCAGGGTGGACGTATTTCGCTGACAGTTGGTATAACGGCGATGTTAGTGGCTATTTTTTTAGGGACATTAATTGGGGCTGTCGCTGGTTTTTATGGCGGATTGATTGATAATCTCTTAATGAGATTAACAGATTTATTTTTAGCTTTACCTCAGTTACCGTTACTACTATTAATTGTTTATTTATTTCGCGATACCATCAGAGCGATCGCTGGACCAGAATTAGGTATCTTTATCTTAGTAGTATTAGTAATTGGTGGGCTTAATTGGATGTCTGTTGCCCGACTAGTAAGAGGTAATTTTCTTAAACTTAAAGGAATGGAATTTGTCAGTGCTGCTAAAGCTCTTGGTGCTAGTCCTCTGCGCTTAATTTTGATTCACATTTTACCCAATGTCTTCAGTGTTATTATTGTTGCTGCTACTTTGGCTGTGGGTAATGCTATCATCACTGAATCTACTCTCAGCTTTTTAGGACTTGGGTTTCCTCCTGATGTTCCTACTTGGGGAAGAATGTTATTCGATGCCCAGGATTATATTACTTCTGCTCCTCATATGGCACTATTTCCTGGTTTGGCGATATTTTTGACAGTTCTAAGCATCAATTATATTGGTGATGGATTGCGAGATGCCCTCGATCCAAAAACTAAATAAGCGTAACATATCTAATTTAGAGATTAGAAAAACAAATTGAGAAACTTGTGACCACCTAAACTTTACTCATAAGTTCCTCAAATTATTGGCTTATATATAATAGTAGGGGTTGTACTCAAGAAGCTAAAACAATGAGTAGTCACCGTTACACCGCAGTGAAACGAACGGGGCGTATAAACTTCTGAGGTCTCCTCAGAAGACAGCCCCTGCGGTGACTGGTGTTCCCCGGTCAGAGTGAAACAACGGGAGAGCAACAGCCCTAAGACTGGAGGATAGCGAGATGTTGAACAAAATATTGGTAGCCATAGATGATTCGACCATGAGCAGAAAGGTCTTTGAAGCAGGTCTATCCTTGGCGAAAAGAACAGGGGCGAGTTTGATGTTATTGCACGTTTTATCCTCTGAAGAAAAGGATAATCCAAGTCCATTTATTTACTCCGATCTAAAATACAATCCCAATGTCGAACCTATTCTAGAAGCTTATCGAGAGCAGTGGCAGAAATTTGAACAGCAAGGAAGAGAATTTTTGCAGTCGCTAACGGAAGAAGCAACTAAAGCAGGAGTTAAGACTGAATTTAAGCAAACTGTGGGTTATCCAGGACGCAATATTTGCGAATTAGCGCAAACCTGGTCAGCGGAGCTAATCTTAGTAGGTAGCAGGGGGCTAACTGGACTAAAAGAAATGTTTCTAGGCAGTGTAAGTAATTATGTAACTCACCATGCTCCCTGTTCGGTTTTGATTGTGCGGTCAGATGCCGAGGAGGTTCAGTTGCCCAAAAATGATACTCAACTCCTGAGATATTAACTCTGCCTCAAATTTTCTGATTTTGTACACCACTGGTTCAACTATTGTATAAGTGTAACCGATAGTAACCGATAAGTTGATTAGTAATCGCCATAGTGAGAAGATTAGCAGGGTAGACATTCGTCTTCCCAGTCTCCATCCATAATGCTCAAAGTTGAATTCAAAGATGTGTTTTTCTGCCACTGCTAGTTTTACCGTTGGGTCTATTCTCCTAATGGGTGGTACTTATGCCATTGTAGGGGCTGTCAAGGAGACACCCTATTTTGTCCCGATTGCAGTTTACCCAATTGCCTTTGGAATCCAGCAAATCTTTGAGGGAGGAGTATGGGTAAATCTTTTGAATTCTTCGGTTGAAGCCACACAACCACTTGCTTTCGGATTTCTCTTCTTTTCCCATTTGTTTTGGCCTTTTTGGGTACCATTCTCAGTCTTGTGGTTAGAAAAACGCTCCCTCAATAAACGGCTCTTGTCGGCATTGACTATTATTGGGGGATTGTTTGGGGCATCAATTTACTTCCCTCTGTTCCTTAATGATTGGATGCAGGTAGGCATTGAAAAGGGACACATCGCCTATGAAACGATTCTGCTCTACGATGGACTGGTATCGCAGACAGTTGTACGCCTCTTTTATGCAGCTCTCATATTAGTCTCTCTATTCTTGGCAATGGAGAAATCAATTAAAGTCCTTGGAGTCTTGATTCTTATCTCTATGCTGGCTACATTTTTCCTGTACAAATCTGTTCTCTTTATCTCTGTCTGGTGTTTTTTCGCAGCTATTCTTTCAACTTATATAATCTACGTAATTCGTCGGTAGCGTAGCCAACTTTGAGGAAATGACCTTTATTTAATTCTGCCTAGCTACTTAATTATGCTCCATTCCAACAGCTTGAGATATATTAGACAATCCTTGGGTTTCTAATCTTTTTAATAATCCTGTTAAAACATTTTTAACCATCCAAGGACCTTGATAAACCCAACCAGTATAAACTTGCAATAGACTAGCACCAGCAGTAATTTTGTCCCAGGCATCGGCAGCAGTAAAGATACCACCCACACCAATTATTGGTATTTCTCCCTTGGTTTCTTGCCAAATAAAGCGAATTACTTCTGTAGAGCGTTTGCGGATAGGTGCGCCACTAATACCTCCCATTTCATCTTTGACATGGTTACCTGTAGCTTCAAGGATCTCTGTTCTTAAACCATCTCTACCCGTAGTAGTGTTGGTAGCGATGATACCCGCAAGATTATAGTTTTTAGCCAAAGTAATAATAGCAGCGATCGCGTCCCAATCGAGGTCAGGAGAAATTTTAACTAGTATTGGTTGCTGGGCTTCATTAACTGTTTGCAAAGCCGATAAAATAGGTTCTAGTTGTTCTCCAGCTTGGAGCGATCGCAAACCAGGGGTATTAGGGGAACTAACATTAACTACAAAATAGTCAGCCCAATCTTTGAGTAATTGAAAACTGCCTACATAATCTTCGGCTGCTTGTTCTAAGGGAGTTATTTTTGATTTACATAAATTAATACCAAGGGGAATTTGACGGGGTTGTCTTGCCCAAGTTTGCTGGAGAGTATCCGCCATAACTGCTGCCCCCAAATTATTTGCCCCTAAGCGATTTAAAGCTGCTTTATCTTTGGGTAAACGAAATAGACGAGGGCGAGGATTGCCTGGTTGGGCATGAAAAGTTACTGCCCCAATCTCAGCCAACCCAAAACCCAAACTTGACCAAATACCAGCACCCACACCATCTTTGTCAAAGCCCGCAGCTAAACCCAAAGGGTTAGGAAAATCTAGTCCCCAAATCGTTTGTGCCAAACGAGAGTCTTGAAGGCAAAAAGATTGTTGCAATTGTTTGATTGCTAGACTTCCCCAGGCAGTATGACGAGAATTTTCTATATTACTCAGGGTTGCCAGCATTTGCTTATGGGCATTTTCTGGATCTCCTTTAACCGCAGATAAAAGAAGAGGATAGAAAGGTTTGGTGAAGTTAAACATTGAGTGTATTTTCTGGTAATTGGGCAGATAAATTTATGTAGCTATTAGCTTTTAGTTAACCTTAGTTCGGGTTACGATAGTTGAGCCTCAGAATTTTATACTATCTGCACTAGAGACATTTTAGTTCTTTAGATACTTTTTCAAAAACTCTCTCAGTTCATCCCAAGAATTTTCTGCTGCTAGAAGATTATAAGAAGAACGTTCGTGACAGAAAAAACCATGCTCCGCATTCTCATAAACTTTCAACTGATAATTTTTGCCAAGTTCTTGAAAACGAGAGTCTATTTGCTGAATGCGCTCTTTAGGAATAAATGAATCTGCACCACCGAAGAATAAATAAATAGGAATTGTAATATTTCTAACGGCTTCTAACCATTCATCGAGAACTATACTGTAGAAAGGTGCAGCCACAGCAATGTCCGAGGAAAACTTAGTAGCAGTATAAAAAGCCATGCTTCCCCCAAGACAAAAGCCCGTTACACCAATGCGCTCTGAATATACATCTACTCGCAATCGAAGATAATCTATTGTCGCTTTAATATCTTCTGCCAAAGTCTTACTAAAATCGAGACTGTACATCATCTCTTTGGCTGCATCAACTTCATCATAGCCAAATTTATTGTTTGGTAATTCACGATAATATAAGTCGGGAGCGATCGCTATATAGCCTTCCTTAGCAATACGGATTGTTACATCTTTGATATGTTGAGTTAATCCGAATGCTTCCATTAATATGATAATGGCTGGCTTGGAACTATTTTCAGTAGGCACACCTAAAAAAGCTGGCATTTCTCCGTCAGGAGTAGAAATCATTATTTCTTTCTGTTCGATTTGCATCTATAAACCTCTAGAAACTTATAGATACTCTAAAAAAAACACTCTTTGTAACTCTAGAATAAAGTTGCGGGATTTTGGTAAATTATTGCGATCGAGCTATATACTGTCTTGGTGTCATACCAACGATCTGTTTAAAGTATTTTGTAAAATGACTTTGATCGCAAAAACCAACTAGAGCAGCAATTTCTGCGATAGTAATTTCCTGATGCTGTAGCAAATATCGTGCTTTTTCGATTCGTTGCTGCAATATATACTGATGAGGAGTTCGAGCGGTAGCTTTTTTAAACAAACGGATAAAATGATAAGGACTTATTTGTGCGATTTCAGCAAGTTCGATAACGGTTAAATTACGATCGAGATGTTCATGGATATACTCTTTTATTTGTCTCAGTTTCGATTTAGATAAGCTGTCTTTGTAGCTAGCCAGTTTAGGTTTCGTAGTGCAATATTTTCGTAATAAATTAATTGCCAATGTAGTTTTAAGGCTGTCAATCAATAAATCACTACCAATTTTATTTGACTCTAATTCATCTTTTAAAGTCGCAAAAATTCCTGTTATCAGTTCATCTTGCTCGTTCATAAACTTGGGAATGAGTTTGATGCGATCGCTATCTACTAAATCTTGACCTACTTGTTGCAACAGCAAAGGTTCAAATGCCAAAATCCCAAACTTGGCGGAGTTATTCCAATTACAGCGATGAACAATACCAGCAGGAATAATGGCAATATCTCCTTGATTTCGCCTTTCTGTTTGCATTTTTCCATCTAACCATCTTTCCCCTGGCGAGTAGGAAAAACCGTAAGCAATTACGTGCATAGTATGTTGATGGGTGGGACAATCAAATTTTGGCTGTCGGTGCAATTCAAAATGGATATCATTCCATCCGAGGCTTGAAAGTGTAGCAGGTTGTGGAACAAAATCATTTGATGCTTTTACTTGCCTGTAATCAAGTAGTTTGACCCTTTCTCTTGAGGTTTTCATCATGAATTATTCAATTTCGTAAAAACTAGAATAATTTAAAGACAATCATCTAGTTCTCACTCCCTACTACTGTTTTTGTTTGAGTTCATCGGCTAATTTCCGCACTCGTTCTTCTTGTTGAGCTAATTTTTCTTGGTCTTGTTTGAGAATTTGTTCTAATTCTTGTAATTGTTCCCGACGAGTTTCTATTTCTAGGGCGCGACGATTTAATTCCAGACTGTGAGAAGTAATTTCTTGTCGCCACTTTTCAACTTTAGCCTGTTCTGCTTCGACAAATTGAGGCGTAATATTGTTATCATAAGATTTTTCCAAAAGACTTAATACTAAATCCTTGGCTTCTTTAATATTAACTATCTGTCCTTGGTTTCCACATTCTACCAGTACTAATGCTCCTTCTCCCCAAGAACTAGGATTTGCTAAAGGTAAGCACTGGGATTCGCCTATGTGCCAAATATTTTCTGACTTTTGGCAGGCGAGTAATTTTAGTTCCATGTCCCCGGAAGTCGAATTTTGTTGAACTTGAGCTAGGTGTAACATAGCTGAATTCAGTACTGGTCATCAATGAAAGTTAGTAAATAGAGGTGGTTATAGTTTATAGTAATTCTCCCACTTATGAAGAATGACCAAATATTTAGTCTATTCTAAACGCTGTAAACGATCGCGCAATATCTCTGCTTGTTTCTGGGCTTCTGCTAAAGAATCTTTTGCTCCTTGAATTACCTCAGCAGGTGCTTTCTTGACAAAACCAGGATTGTTGAGACGACCAGTTAAAGATTTTATGTCCCCTTCTACTTTAGCTAAATTCTTTTCCAATTTACTACGCAGAGCCTTAATGTCAACAATCCCTGTCAAGGGAATCAAGATTTGGACTGTACCAAAAACTCCTGCTATTACCTGTCCTGGCTCTTCTGCTAGAGTTTTCACAATATTTAGTTGCTCTACTTTAATTAAGTCTTGGATGTAGGTTTGAGTAGCTTGCAATATTGCTATTTCTGCATCGCTTTCTGTTTGTAAAATTATGGTAGCTTTTGCTCCTGGTTTAATTCCTGCTTCCACTCTCAGGTTACGAATGGTACGAATAATACCGAAAAGCAGTTCAAAATTTTGTTCTAGTTGAGGACTAATTAAATTTTCGGCTACTTCAGGATAAGATTGTAATGCCAAAACTCGATCGCTATTGGCTTGAGTTAGAGTTTGCCAAATTTCTTCGGTAATATGAGGCATAAAGGGATGGAGTAATTTTAGAGTCCCTTCTAAGACATAGGCTATGGTTTGTTGGGCGATGGGGCGAGTAGAAGAATTATTGTCTTTCCATAGTCTAGATTTAACTAGTTCGATATACCAGTCACAGAAATCACCCCAAATAAATTCATAGAGTTCATTAGCAGCTTCGCCTAAACCGTAAACTTCGATATTAGCTCTAGTTGTTTTGACTACCTGATAAAAACGAGAGAGAATCCATTTATCGCATAACTCTAGTTGATCGATAGCTGGTTCGCCTAATTCCTGGGGTGTTTTACCATCGAGATTCATCATCACAAATCTAGATGCATTCCAAAGCTTATTGGCAAAGTTACGAGATGCTTCTACTGATTGTGATTCATCGGTTTTGCGCTCGTAGTCAAAGCTAATATTTTGTCCAGCACCAGCTACTTTTTTAATTAGAGTATAACGAAGGGCATCTGTACCATATTTATCGATCATTAAGAGAGGATCGATACCATTACCCTTAGATTTAGACATTTTCTGTCCGTTTTCATCCAGTACTAAACCGTGAATGTAAACATCTTTAAAGGGCATCTGGTTGGTAAAATGTCCTGCCATCATAGTCATTCTGGCTACCCAGAAGAAAATAATATCGAACCCTGTAACTAAGGTACTATTAGGGTAATAGGTTTTTAAATCTGCTGTTTCTTCGGGCCATCCCATGGTAGAAAAAGGCCATAAACCAGAGGAAAACCAGGTATCGAGGACATCAGGGTCTTGTTCTAAGCTAATATTCTCCCCATATTTAGCTACAGCTTTTTCTTTTGCGGATTCTGCATCATGGGCAACCACAAAAGGAGTATTGTCTGTAATCTCTCCTGCTGTTTCACTAACTACATACCAAGCAGGAATTTGATGACCCCACCATAACTGACGAGAAATACACCAATCCTTGATTTTGACTAGCCAATCCCGATAAACTTTATGCCAACGCTCAGGTACATAATGGGGTGAATCTTGTTCGTCCAGGAAAGTTAAAGCTTTCTGAGCTAAAGATTTCATTTTGACAAACCACTGAGTAGATAAGAGAGGCTCAACAGGAACTTTACCGCGATCGCTATAGGGTACACTGTGTTTGTAGTCTTCTGTTTTAACTAGTACTTCTAACTCTTCTAGTTTCTTAACTACATTCTTACGAGCAACAAAACGGTCTTGTCCCTCAAACTCCCCTGCATTTTCGTTGAGAGTGCCGTCTTTGTGCATGATATTGATAAAAGGCAGATTGTGCCGTTTACCCATCTCAAAATCGTTAAGATCGTGGGCAGGAGTTACCTTGACACAACCAGTACCAAACTCAGGATCGACTAATTCATCAGCAATAATCGGTATTTCTCTGCCCATTATTGGTAGAGTGATCGTTTTACCAATCAAATGCTTGTATCGATCGTCATTAGGATTAACGGCTACTCCTGTGTCTCCTAACATCGTTTCAGGACGAGTTGTTGCCACTTCGATGTAACCATTCCCTTCAGTCAAAGGATAGCGAAAATGCCATAAATGCCCATCTACTTCTTTATTTTCTATTTCTACATCTGATACCGCAGATTCCGAAGAGGGACACCAGTTAACTAAATAGTTACCGCGGTAAATCAATTCTTCTTCATACAGTTGGATAAAAGCAGTCTTAACAGCTTCAGACAAGCCTTCATCCATAGTAAATCTTTCTCGCGACCAATCAACTGAGACTCCTAGTCTTTTGAGTTGATTAATAATTGTCCCTTTTGATTTTTCTTTCCATTGCCAAGCCCTGGCTAAATAATTATCTCTGCCCAAATCGTAGCGAGTTTTACCTTCTGCTTTTAATTGTTTATCTAAAATAGTACTAACTGCTATACTGGCGTGATCTGTGCCTGGTAGCCAAAGAGTATTACGACCAATCATTCTGTGATAGCGCGTTAAGGTATCGATCAGAGAACTTTCAAAAGCATGACCCATGTGCAAGCTACCAGTAACATTAGGTGGGGGAATAACGATGCAATAAGGTTCACCGTCATTATCTGGACTTGCTTTAAATATCTGATTTTCTGTCCAAAATTGTTGCCATTTGGCTTCGGTAGCCTTAGGGTCGTACTGGCTTGGGAGAATGGGAGTGGTCGCAGTCATAAACTGACAGAAGAATTAAGAGCAAAATATACAAAACAATCTATCATTTTACAGGCGATCTTTGCTTCTCTTCCTGTTTGTTCTGATTATTTTTAGAGAACAAATGTTTGAAACTTATTCAGCAAACTCTAAGTAGGGCTTGCTGAATAAATCTAAAAGCTATATCTGATAGAAAGTTTGAGATTTTTGTCTGACATAAAGTGCAAGGTTTTAGCATCCT
>JASJDI010000106.1 GCA_030065155.1 Xenococcaceae cyanobacterium MO_188.B29 | reverse complement strand
TTTCTGCGTTGCACTTGCCTAGATATTGCTACCCCTGGCAGTACGCATTCAGCAGACAGTTTCCTTTCCGACTCGTCCAGCCGTACTTCGTTTAGACCTCGTTGAAGAATTACACGACCACTAGCATGATCCCTTGTTGTTTGATAACCACATTCACCACAGAAATGATCTCTTTCTTTAAGTTCTTTCTTGCCCGTGTGAGTACCGCATTCTGGGCAGATCTGCGAGGTATATTTATGATCAACTTGAGCGAAGTATTTACCGCGCTTCCAGCAGACCCAAGACAACAAATCTCGGAATTGACCGAATCCACCGTCAAGCATTTGTTTTCCAAGAAAACCCCTGGCAGTCATTTTAAAGTTGATATCTTCAACAAAAATCATGTCTGCCTGGTCACAGAGAAGATGGCTAGTTTGAAAGTGAAAGTTCTTACGAGTGTTAGAGATTTGATGATGGAGTCTAGCAACCTTAAGCTGTGCTTTCTCCCAGTTCTTAGACCGTTTGTTTTTGCGAGATGCTCTCCGTTGCAGCACTTTAAGCCTACCTTGGAGTTCTCGAAAAAACTTAGCGGGTTCAACTCGGAAGTTGTCACTAGTCACCAAAAAAGATTTTAGTCCGATATCGATGCCTATTCCTCGCCCAAACGGGATGGGGTCGGGAACATTAACATCAGATTGAATAGTTACTACTGCATACCAAACAGTTCCTCTCGCTCTAGCTACTATCCTGACTCCTTTAACCTTAAATCCTTTGGGAATAGGTCTATGGCAGTTGATTGTCACCTCTTTAATCTTGGGCAGTTTAATCTGATTTCCAGAGATAGGATTTTCTTTAAACTGCGGGAACAAAAAGGATTGATGTTTACCATATTTTTTGTAACGAGGAAAGCCAAAACCACGGTTTTTGAAGACTTCCCAAGTGTTATGCAATCGCTTGACCACATCCTGGGTTACTTGAGAATGAACTTGTTTATACCAAGGATTTTCTTTCTTCCATTGAGTAAGCTGTCTTTTCTGTTCCAAGTAACTAGGAAAAGGAATATCGGGAGACATAATATATTCCCGATTCAAAGAGCAAGAGTCCAAACTACATTTTCTCGAAGCAATCCAATCTTTGATATCGCGCAAACATCGATTATAAAGATGTCGGCACGTTTCCAGCCAGTCAAGCATAAGTGCTTGCTGCTCTGGGGTTGGATATATTCGATAGGTGTAGTTCATAGTGAGCATGCACTTATTTTAGCATAAGATATGAACTACGATAAAACCTTCCCAATAGTTAATCGCGCTCGCTCTCATCCCGACGCTGACGCATCGGCAGCGCAAACTCGAACCTGCCGCGCTTTACAGCGCGGGGCTTCCCTCTCGCAAGGCTAACTATAAATGCGATCGCTAAGGATTCTCAATTGTTCAGCTAGGGTTTCATAGCTTCCCTAAAAAGGTCATAATTCCGTACGTGAAGCGACTACTAAAGGTCACTCCGAACTAAGAACTACAAACTCCTACCGATTATTCCTCTTTGAGCCAACTGAACATAGCTCGTAAATCTTTACCTACTTCTTCAATGGGATGTTCCGCTTCTTGACGGCGCATAGCAGTAAACCCTGCTTTACCAGACATATTTTCTAAAACAAAATCGCGGGCAAACTGTCCAGATTGAATTTCTGATAAAATTTTACGCATTTCTGCGCGGGTTTGTTCATTGACAATGCGAGGACCACGGGTATAATCACCATATTCTGCGGTAGTCGAAATACTGTCTCGCATTTTTGCCAAGCCACCTTCTACGATCAGATCTACAATTAACTTAACTTCGTGAAGGCATTCAAAATAAGCAAGTTCAGGTTGATAGCCAGCTTCCACTAAAGTTTCAAAGCCAGTTTTGATTAAAGCACTCAAGCCACCACACAAAACAGCTTGTTCGCCAAATAAATCTGTTTCTGTTTCTTCTCTAAAAGTAGTTTCTAAAATACCTGCACGAGTACCACCGATACCTTTAGCATAAGCCATAGCGCGATCGCGAGCTTGTCCAGAAGCATCTTGATACACTGCAAATAAGGAGGGAACACCTTGTCCTTGTTCGTAGGTACGTCTAACTAAATGTCCTGGTCCTTTAGGCGCAACCATAACTACATCTACAAAAGATGGAGGGACAACTTGACCAAAGTGAATATTAAAACCGTGGGCAAAAGCTAAGATTTTTCCTTCCTTGAGATTAGGTTCAATTTCGTTTTTATAAACACTTTTTTGCACCTCATCAGGCAATAAAATCATGATTAAATCCGCAGCTTGGGCTGCATCAGCCACACTCTTAACCGTTAAACCTGCTGCCTCTGCTTTTGCTTGAGATTTACTCCCAGGATATAAACCAACAATTACATTAATACCACTATCTTTTAAATTAAGAGCATGAGCGTGACCTTGAGAACCGTAACCTATAATTGCTACTGTTTTTTGCCCTAATAAATCTAAATTGGCATCTTCGTCATAGTACATCCGCGCCATAAATTTTATCTCCTTAAAAATAAGCTTATCCTGCAAACTTATAATTATACTTTTTTGTCTGTTGCTAGTAGCTAATTATTTTTTGATTCTTGCTTATAATAAATGTGATTTGGCATTACCTACAGTCCCCAAATGAGTACAGGGTTAGGGACGTAGCATGCTACGTCCGTACAGTCGTTGGTTTTGATTGATATGTCTCGAAAGCTGCATTCTTTATTTTCCAATCTTGCCAGTGCTAACCATGAATCGGAATTGAGAGAGCATTTTATGGCTAAGGCTGGAGATATTGTGGCAGCTACAGCTTGGGGTTGGAAGTTTTTTGCCGATGATTTTCGGGTGATTGATTGTGAATTTCACGGTTTACCTAGTAGTATTTTGCAGCACTATCAAGAGGTAGGCTATCGCTACGATCCTTTGATGTGTTTTGCCATTCAGTATCATGCACCAGTACATGAAGAAGTAATTTTAACGCCCAAAAATTGGCAACATAGCATTATCTATCAACACGTTTTTTCACGTTATGATATTGAACATATCGCAATCGCCCCATTAATTGGCGATGGTCGTTTACTGGGAAAAATTTATTTTACTCGCGGTAAAAATACACCACCATTTACCCAAGAAAATTTAACTCAACTTAGTGCTTTGTCTACTCACTTATCCGTTTGTTTAGCTAAAGTAAAATTGCAACAGAAAGTAAGAGAATCACCCTTTGTAAACTGTTTAACCCCTAGAGAACAACAAATTGCCAATTTAATAGCTGAGGGATTAAAAACGGTGGAATTAAGTGCTGAACTAGGAATTACGCAAAATTCGGTCAAACAAGCTTTAAAACGGATGTTTGCCAAATTAAATGTTTCTACCAGGGCTGAAATGATTGCTAAATTAAGAAACGTTTCTCTTGGTTGACTTGTGTTTAGTCACCCTGAAACTTCATATCCCTGCTACTAAAGAAGGATAGGTAATACTAAATCCGATTGATAAAAGTTACTTTTAATTTTTATCTCTTATTTTTCCAACCTAACTGACTTCTGCGGAGGAGGAACATCGAAGCCTCCGAACTTCTGACTTACATGACCGATAAATAATATTTGCGAACAGGATTTAGTATAAATTATTTGAATATAATTGGCGTAAGTCCTAAAATTTAATAGCTATAAGCTTTGTCTATCTTTAGGAACAGTAGTTTATAGCTTTTTGAGTAATAAAGTTCCATACTGCAATCTCGATCGTTTTTGATGACCAATTTAGAACCTGAGTTAATTTCCCCAAAGAAACAAAATCAAGCTTTTCAGTGGTTACAAGTTAGTAGTTGGACAATATTAGCCGTTATCATTGCTCTAGCTATCTCTGTACCGATAATTTTTGTTTTTAAGAGTGTTTTTGCTGACTCTGGAGAAATATGGAGTCATTTAGTAGAAACTGTTTTAGCTGATTATATTATCAACTCTTTCTGGCTGATGCTAGGAGTAAGTTTAGGAGTTTGCCTTATTGGCGTAGGAACAGCTTGGCTAGTTACAATGTGTAGTTTTTGGGGTAGTAGTTGGTTTGAATGGTCTTTACTCCTTCCTTTGGCTGCCCCTGCTTATCTACTGGCATACGCCTACACCGATATGCTAGATTTTTTTGGGCCAGTGCAAACTTGGCTACGAAGTATTTTTGGTTGGACTAGCGTTCAAGACTACTGGTTTCCTGACATTCGCTCTTTGTGGGGTGCTGTGGTTATGTTGATGCTAGTTTTGTATCCTTACGTTTATTTACTAGCAAGACTCGCTTTTCTTGAACAGTCTATTTGTACCCTCGAAGCAAGTCGCTCTTTGGGTTGTAATCCCTGGCGTAGCTTTTTTACTACGGCATTACCTTTAGCTAGACCATCAATTATGGCTGGTTTAGCTTTAGCTTTAATGGAAACTTTAAATGATTTTGGGACAGTACAATATTTTGGCGTTAGTACCTTTACTACAGGAATTTATCGGACTTGGTTAGGGATGGGAGAAAGAGCAGCAGCAGCCCAACTTGCTGCTTTTTTGATGCTATTTATCCTGGTCTTAATTGTCTTAGAAAGATGGTCTCGTCGTCAATCTCGCTATTATCAAAGTGCTAATTCTCGGCAAAACATACCTAAATATAAGTTGGGATGGCTCAGAAGTATATGTGCTTGGGTTGCTTGTTTTCTGCCAATTTCTCTTGGTTTTATCATCCCCTCTGGTTATTTGCTGCAAATGACCATTAATAATCTGAGTGAAACTTTCGATGATGACTTTTGGTCTTTAGCTAATCATAGTTTCTTATGTGCGATCGCGACAGCTATCATTGCTATGATTATTGCTTTAATTCTGGCTTATGGACAAAGATTACAGCCTAATTGGGCAATGAGAACTTCTGTAAGAGTAGCAGCTATGGGTTATGCTATCCCAGGTTCAGTTATTGCTGTGGGTACGCTGATTCCTTTGGGTAATTTTGATAATACTTTAGATGCTTGGATGCGTTCTAATTTTAATATTTCTACTGGGTTACTCCTGTCTGGCACAATTGTAACCTTAATTTTTGCCTATTTAGTCAGGTTTTTAGCAGTGGCTTTTAGTTCAGTAGAATCAAGCCTCAATAAAATTACTCCTAATCTTGACGACGCATCTCGTAGCCTTGGTTATGGGACTACTAGTACTCTCTGGAAAGTCCATGTACCCTTAATGTGGGGTGGGTTACTAACTTCTACTATGCTGGTCTTTGTGGATGTAATGAAAGAGTTGCCAGCTACTTTAGTAATTCGTCCTTTTAATTTTGACACTTTAGCAATTAGAGTCTATCAATACGCCTCTGACGAAAGATTAATAGAAGCTTCTGCACCAGCATTAGCTATTGTTTTAGTAGGAATGCTTCCTGTAATTTTGTTGAGTTTAAGAATCGCTAAATCTCGTTCCTGAGAGGCTAATAAGCTGAAATACACAAAAGAATAATACGCATCACTATTCACTACTCATTAATCATTTTTATTAAAAGGTATAGTTTACTTGTGTTGTGGAGCCACTAATAATATTTTGATTGGGAGCATCCCAAGTTTGCGCTTTTAGCTTACCTTTCCTAAATTCAGCAATAGAAAAGGCAGCATCTTGAGCAATTTCATCTCTACATCGCTCTATCATCCGACGTTAAACCCTCTCTAAGAGAGGGTTTTGTTGATTTTATCCTGTTATTTTTCTGCAAATAAGCACTAGAGACTGATTTTGATTTCCCCATCATTCAATACAACTATATCGACTTTAAGAGGACCTGAAGTGTAAGTTGTTTCAGTAACAATAACTTTGATTTCATCTAAAGATTCGGGAGATTCAACTATTTGATCGATAAATTTCACTAGAGTAGTTATTTGACCATCTCCTACTTCCATCTCCCCGATAATACCAGCCCTTCGAGCTCGGAATTGAGAAGCAGCCAGCAACCAATTGAATCTTTCTTGAATATCTTCACGGGTTGTTTGTTCTGAATCGATAGAAACGGTGGCTAATTCTTCTCCAGAGTCAAATATTTTTTTATTTAAAGCCAAGTCTACAAAGACACCAATGGTATTTTCTCCTTGAACGTAATTACCCGCAGAAACAATACGCATAACGTAATCTTGACCATCTTGAATTTGCTTAAGTACTTGATTTACTTGTGCCTTAGTAATTTTGATCACTCTTTGATCAAAATGTTCTTCATCAAGATAAATTGCTTTAGCTGCATTGCGATTAGCTTCTCTGAGTACTTGATCGATCGCAACAATAGCAGCACTAGGTTCTACAATTCTAACTTGAGCAGAAGCCAATACTTGACCTTTGACAACGGCGATTTGTCTTTCTCTTAGTTCTTGAATATAAGTTTGATAGTATTTTTCTAGAGTTTTGATTCGCTGTAGTAAAAATTGTAATTGCTCTGCTGATTTGTTCAGTTGTTCTTTTCTGGTTTGAAGTTCTTGGTCTTTTGTCGCGATCGCACTGTCTAGGGTTAAAATTTGTTGATCTCTGGTGGAAATCTCTATCTGTAGCGATTGTTTCTGTTGTTCTAATTGTTGTAGACGAGTTTCTTTTTCTTGTAATATCCGATCTTGACTAGCAATCTTTGCTTCTTTTTCTTGTAATTGACTCTGGAGTTGTTGACTTTGCTCTTCCAATTGAGCAAGTTGTTCCAAGCCTTTATTACGTTCAGCTAAAAGCTCATTTAATTCAGCCCGCATCAGACTAGCTTGATCTGAGACAGTTTTTAACTGAGTTTGAGCTTGAATAAAATCTTGATTGATTTTTCCTAATTGTTTTTCTGCCTCTATTTGCTGCTCTCTAACCGTAGACAGTTGTGTTTCTACTTCTTGTTTCTCTTGGTTAGCCTGTTGTAATTCTCCTTCTACTCGTCGTTTTTCTTTGAGGATATCATCTAATTGAAATACACCTTTGCGTAAAGACTCGCTTAAGCCAAATAATATGCCTAAAGTAGAGGCAGCAATTGATAAACCCGTAATAAAGGTGATGATCCTCGCCGTTTGACGAGGACGCAGCTTGAATAGTCTTAGTCTTGCTTTGCCTACTTTAGTTCCTAAGCGATCGCCTAAGACTGCGATCAATCCTCCCAGCAATACAATTGCTGCAATTAGAATCCAAGCACTAGTCATGGTGTCTTGGTGTTATGTAAACTGCTGAGACAAAGCTACTGGATTATGTACTGTTATCTTTTTCTTGTGAATAGAAATCATATTTTCTTGTCGCAAATCTCCCAAAAGACGAGTAACAGTAACACGAGTTGAACCAATAGCTTCAGCGATCGCTTGATGAGAAAGCTTTAAATCAATCCTAATCCCTTCATTAGTAGGAACACCAAAATCACGACAAAGAATTAACAAAAAACTCACTAATCGAGAACCCATATCTCGATGAGCCAAAGTTTCAATCATCATTTCTGTTTGTAAAATGCGCGAAGACAGCCCCCGCAACATAATCATAGACAGTTCAGGATTTTCTTTAAAGGCTTGTTCTACTTGTTCGATCGGTGCTGAGAGAAGTTCTACGGGAGTAAACGCGACTGCATGATAAAAACGATCTGAACGCTGTCCCGTAATTAAGGAGAGTACACCAAATACACTATTTTCTCTTAATAAAGCTACCGTAATTTCTTCTCCTGCTTCATAAACACGAGAAAGTTTGACTGCTCCTTTGAGTAAAAAGTATACTCTTTCTGCGGGATCACCAGGAAAAAAGATTGTTTTGCCTCGTTCAAAAGACTCAACAATAGGCGGAAACGAACCACGACCAATTTGACGGAAGACAGATGCTAAGGGTTGATTTTGAGTCAGAGATAGTTCCATCGAAGCTCACTCATACGGGAGACACTAAATTAGTTGTTTAATCTTATAACCTTTAATGGTTAGATAAGAATGATTAATATTTTAAACAGATAGCACTAAATACAGTAGATGATCAGACGAGAGAAAGTTTTTTGTTTTTTATGCTGCACAATTATCCTATACCTACCAAAAAGTTAGTATTTATTTGCTACGTTATCATGCTCATCTTAGTTTACTTTCATACTATCAGTAGATAAATACCATAAAAATAAATTATTCAATCGATATGCTAAATTTAACTGGAAAAAATGCTCTCGTTACAGGAATTGCTAATAACCGTTCAATTGCTTGGGGTATTGCTCAACAATTACATCAAGCTGGAGCTAACTTAGGCGTTACCTATTTACCCGATCCTAAAGGACGTTTTGAGAAAAAAGTGGGAGAGTTAGTAACTCCTCTTAATCCCAGTATATTTTTACCCTGCGATGTTCAAAATGACGAGCAAATCGATACTACGTTTGCTCAAATTGCTGAAAAATGGGACAAATTAGATATCCTGATTCACTGTTTAGCTTTTGCTGACAAAAAAGATTTATCAGGGGACTTTAGTGCTACTTCCAGAGATGGTTTTACGAAAGCTTTAGAAATTAGTGCTTATTCTCTGACTGGACTAGCTAAAAGGGCAAAACCGCTCATGAAAGAAGGCGGAAGCATTATTACTCTCTCTTATATAGGCGGAGTTAAAGTAGTCCCTAATTACAACGTTATGGGTGTAGCTAAATCTGCCCTAGAAATGAGTGTTCGCTATTTAGCTTCAGAATTAGGTTCAGCCAATATTCGTGTTAACGCTATCTCCGCAGGTCCCATTCGTACTCTAGCTTCCTCAGCGGTAGGTGGTATTCTCGATATGATTCGTCATGTAGAAGAAATTGCTCCCCTCAAACGCACTGTTACTCAAATAGAAGTAGGCAATACGGCTGCTTTTTTGTCTAGCGATCTAGCTAGCGGTATAACTGGACAAGTTATCTATGTTGATGCTGGTTATGAAATTATGGGAATGTAAATCATTTAACATTTATTAGGTAGGGGCGATTAGGGAATCGCCCGTAAATTAGTTTGAAGATAGATAAAAATCATGCAACTTAGCGATCGCCAAATTCAAGAAAATCAACCACAATCATCTTTGTTACTTCCTCGTACAGCTTCAGTCAGTAGAACTACAGGGGAAACAGATGTACAAGTAATGATAAATCTCGATGGTCAGGGGAAATGTGAGGTAGATACGGGCATTCCCTTCTTAGATCATATGCTGCACCAAATTTCTTCTCATGGCTTAATCGATCTCGAAATTAAAGCCCAAGGAGATATCGAAATTGACGATCATCACACTAATGAAGATGTTGGCATTACTTTGGGTCAAGCCTTAGCTAAAGCTTTAGGCGATCGCAAAGGCATAGTCCGTTTTGGTCATTTTGTTGCTCCTCTGGATGAAGCTTTAATTCAGGTAGCTCTCGATTTTTCGGGTAGACCCCATTTAAGCTACGGTTTAGAAATTCCTACCCAAAGAGTAGGTAAGTATGATACGCAGTTAGTGCGAGAGTTTTTTGTAGCTGTAGTTAACCATTCCCAAATGACCCTACATATTCGCCAGCTAGATGGCATCAACTCCCACCACATCATTGAAGCAACCTTTAAAGCCTTTTCGCGATCGATGCGGATGGCACTAGAAATCGATCCCAGGCGAGCTACCACCATTCCTAGTTCTAAAGGTGTATTGTAATCAATTACCTAGTAAAAATTAGACGATCTATTTTCCTTAGCATAATAGGATTTAGCGTTAATTAAACTAAAAATAGTAGCTGCATAAAGAACCCAAAGCAGATTATCAAAGGCTTTCAGTGGGTTTTCTACAATATTAGAGATGATTGTATAAGTCAAATACAATAGCGGCCATAAAACCTCCATATCTCTGTTTTTACGAATTAACTCGATCGCCTTGACTAAATTAACAAAGAAGCCAATAAAAAATACCGATAAACCCAAAAATCCTGTCGCTAGGATGATTTCTAAAAAGCCATTATGAGAATGGGGAATTCCACCAGTTCCATAAGGTCCAAATGCCAAATTGACATAGGCAGATGCTCCATCTAGACCATGCCAAAATCCTTTATATCCGTACCCTAACCATGGTCTTTGCTGAATCATATCCCATACATAAGACCAAATTTCTGTACGACCAGTTAAAGTAGCGTCCTCACCAATAGCAGCAAAAAACACATCCTCGTTACTACCAACCCAAGTAATTGCCATTAAACCCAATATGGCACAAGCTGAAAATGCTGAAATCATAATTTCATATCTCGATCGCAAGATGTTAGAGATAAAAAATAAAGTCAGCATTATAACCAAACCAAGTAGGGCGTTTCCAGATTTAGAAAACAAGATTAGAACAATAGTGACAACGATGTAAAGCCATGACAACCAATTATGCTTATTCTGCTTATTTTTTCTGTCTAATGCCGTAATTAAAAATATGAGTACCCCTAGAATCATTTTTTGACCAAATCCATTTTTATGGTCAAATATGCCTCGAAAAGCTCCTTCATGCAAACCACTCATAAATGCATATTGTGGTACAGCAATAGCCATTAAAATACTACTGATGAGCATTAAAGCGAATGTCCAATACAATATCTTTATTTGCTCTTTTGGCGTGTACCGTGTAGCTAAATAAAGACCAAAAGCCGTACACCCTACTCCAGATAAACCATATTTAAGAGTTTCTTGCGGGAAATCAGACCAAAAATAGGAGAGCAGAAAAATTCCCACATATACAGAAATGTATCTATCTTTAATAACTAATGCTAGTACCTTGCGCCAGCGCAGAATTAAAAGTGTAAAGGTAATTAAATAGACTAGTACTAACGAGCCATTAATTATCGAGTAGTTATAAGCCGATGCAGGTATGTTCCGTCCATCTCCTTGTCCAGCACCATTAGTAACTACAAGCGTTATTATTCCTCCAGAAAACAGGAACAGAGCTAGAATTGTGAAGACTGGTTCAAAAACTTTCAAAAACTGACTTAGCGTTGAGCTTTTATTTCGGTTAGTGGAAATATCAACCATAGTAGCAATATGCAACGATTTAGATAAAAATTAGCAACGGTAAATATTTAGATTAATTTTTTATATATCGTATTCCACCTTAACATGAGTTTTTAGTTGTTATCAATTATAGTTATTCTGTTCTCAATCTCCGAGATGATTGAATCAACTTTATTTTGCTGATTGATTCTCTCAAAGCTATAATCTTGGCACTATAGATATAGAATTACTTTACTTAGTAAAATACATCGACTGGTCAATATCAATACAAACAAAAAGCTATATTTTTCTAAAATTACTTCTATTTCGATTGCCCCTAGGCAACGACAGTAAAGCAAAGATTATCTTGGTAAAATGTTACTTCATCAATTGATTCTGCAAGGAGAAATTAATAAATGGAACTATCTCTAATTATATGTACATACAATCGAGAAAAATATCTGCAAAAAACTCTTGAATGTATTAATGCGCAGACCTTAGATACTAATAGATTTGAAGTCATAATTGTTGACAATAATTCTTCGGATTCAACTAAATTGATTGCAGAAGACTATATTAAAAATCACTCTAATGCAAGATATATCTTTGAAAGCAAACAAGGGCTTTCCTATGCAAGAAATACTGGATATAAAGAAGCAAAATCAGAAAATCTTCTTTATCTAGATGATGATGCTTATTTGAATGCTGAGGGATTAGAGAACTTGGTTAATTTTATCAATACTGATGAAAACTTAACTGTAGTTGGAGGTAGGGCAATTATAAAATACCCTGAAGCAAAACCTGATTGGGTAACAAAATCTGTAGTTAACTGGCTTGGCTCTTATGACTATGGTGACGACATTATAGAGGTAAACTCAGAAAATATTAAGAAGAAAATTGTTAGGCTTCCTATTGGCTGTTGCTTTTTTGTCCGTAAGCGAGTTTTAGATGAAATAGGTGGTTTTAACCCTAAACTTGGGAGAGTAGGCACAAAAATGCTGGCAGGAGAAGAACTGCTGATTTCTCAGTATGTACAAAAAAAACAGGGGAGAATTGTTTATTTTCCTAAAATTAAAGTAGATCACGCTATTGTTCCTCATTGGCTTAACCAAGAATTTTTGTTAAACAAAACTTCTTCTTACGGTACTTCTGTTGTTTACTTACATTTTTTAAGTGAAGAAGGTTTATGGAATCATATTCAATACTTTGGATTTAGACTAATTTTTCTGGTCAAGAATTTTGTGGATTATTTTCTGTCATTTATTACTAGAAATAAACAGAAGCAGTTTGAAGTCAAGCTGCTTCTAAATTTCAATAAAAGTATCATGTTTACATTGATGCAATTTATGTTTGCCTCAGAAAGCAAAGCATAGCTATTTTGTAGTTCTTGTGAACTAGTCTGGTTGAAAAAATTTTGTCAAATAAATAACATGCTGATAATTAATTTATTATCAGCATATTTGTTTATTAGCAGATACGTTATCTGAAATTCTGCTATCCGTAGACTATTTTGTTGAAAAAATAAATTAATCCTGTATAAATCCCTAAAAAATTCATGAAAACTTTACAGGATTTTATTAATACTTTAATATAGCTGTAATCAAGATCACCCTTTTGATATTCATTAATTACTACTAGTTAGTCATTAATTTTTTAAATTGGTAATGGTCTTTATATAAAAGAAGTTCTCGATGATATCAAAACAATATAAATTTCTCGTAAAGAATTATATTGTCAAAAAAATACATAAGTAAAAAGTAAAAAGAAATTGAAAATAAGCTAAAGGAATTCATAAAAATGTGTTCGTTTGTATTTTTATGAGGTTTAGCTTATTAGCTCTCATTGATTTAAACTAGCCTTTCTTAAATAACGATGACTCAAGAACTGCCAATAGATATTTCATTTAATATTAAAGATGACTGGAGTAAGTCTGGAGGATTTACTGGAAATATTAGCTTTACTAACAATAATGAATACTTAGAGAACTGGACAATCGAATTTGATGCACCTTTCGAGATTAAAAAGATTTGGAATGCAGAGATTGTTTCTCATGTAGGCGATCATTATGTGATCAAAAGTGGTCGTTGGAATAGTAAAGTTGGTACTGGTAAAACTGCTACTTTTGGTTTTTCTGCTCATGTTGATAATCACATAATTACCGAGCCAAGCAATTATGTATTTAATCAACAAGAGTTAACCATATCTTCACCAGATGATAAACAAGAACCCTTTCTAGATGATAAACAAGAACCTTCTCCAGAACCTGAAAATCCGAAAAATACTAATTTTATTGGTGAAATTGGGACGATCGCGGACTTAAATCATCAAGCTCAGACAATTGAATTTCAAAATGAATATGTCAATCCCGTTGTCTTTGCTTTACCCCTGTCTCAACATGGAGGAGATCCAGCGATCGCTCGCATTACAGATATAGAAAATGATAACTTTTCGCTTTACCTACAAGAACCAGAATACAAAGACGGCTCTCACACAAAAGAAACCCTGAGTTATATAGTTTTAGAAGCTGGAACTTGGGAATTAGATGATGGAACAATCCTCGAAGTGGGAACTATTGATACCAACAAAACTACAACGTCTGGATGGAAAAGTATTGACTTCAACACTAATTTTGACGATACTCCAGTAGTACTAAGTCAAGTACAAACAGATAATGACGGTACTTTCGTACGAACTCGCCAGCAGCAGGCTAATAGTAATGGATTTACTGTAGCTCTAGAAGAAGAAGAAAAACTAAAACAATCTGGTCATGGAAAAGAAACTATCGGTTGGCTAGCAATAGAAGGCGGGGAAGGGACTTGGAATGGTTTGAACTACCAAGCAGGAACAACTGGGGATAAAGTAACCGATCGATGGCACAATCTCGATCTAGATGACTTTAGCCAAGCACCTAATTTATTAGCAGGATTAGGGTCTTATGATAGTAGCGATTCTGCGGGACTAAGATATAAAAACCTCAACTCAGACAGAGTACAAATTCGTGTAGAAGAAGACCAAAGTTTGGATAAAGAAACCAAACATACTAGTGAAGTAGTGAATTTCTTAGCGATCGAAGGAGAAGGTAGCTTTACTGGTAAGGCTTATAAAAATACAAATACTCCCACCCCATCGCCTACTCCCACTCCAACACCCACTCCAAACCCAACACCCACTCCCACCCCAACACCTACTCCAAGTTCTGATGCAATTGTAGTTGGATTTGATGATCATTCTGTTGGTACAAAATACAATAAATCTGCACAAAGTAAAGATTGGAATATGGGTTGGTCAGGGGATGACTGGATGAATAAATATGCTGTAATTACCAATAAAGAAGCCCGTGATGATGACGATGATTATAGTGATGAGCATTCTGAAGACAAGGCTTTAAGAATAACCTATCGCCCAGATGCTAAGAGTGGCGGTAGTGCAGAATGGAAACTTCCTGCCGAGAAGGAATATTATCTTTCTTACTGGGTCAAATTTGATGATGATTTTGATTTCAATGGTTCTAAGCAGAGTGGGGGCAAACTTCCAGGATTAGCTGGAGCAGGTGGTCTTTGCAGTGGTGGTCAAACCTGCAATGGTAATAACGGTTTCTCGGCACGATATATGTGGGGAAAAGACGGACGAGCAAAATTGTATTTGTATCACATGGATAAACCGACAAAATGGGGAGAAAACTTTTGGTTTAAGGATAGTGACGGGAAGGATATGTATTTTGAAACAGGGGAATGGCACAATCTAGTCCAAAGAGTGAGACTAAATGATGGCAAAAAGTCTAATGGAGAGATAGATGTTTGGATGGATGGAGAACAAACACTTTCTCTCGATGGGCTTAAATTTGTTACCAATAATAAAGGTATTGATAGTTTAATGTTCAGTACTTTTTATGGAGGTAGTGGTCGCGATTGGTGGCCAGATCGTCAAGTTCACAGCTATTTTGATGATTTTGTCATCTCTACTAATGCGAGCGATGTCGGTTTATAGTTGCATTTTAGTTACTCTGCTTTAAAATATTTACATTCTTATCCTAGTCATCCAATTTTGTGGTCAAAAAACCTGATTGTTTTCGACTAGGGTATTTTATATATAATAAGTAATGTGCACTTATTGTAGTTAATCAGTCAGAGAGTTGACTTTGTGAAGTCTTATATTATTGCCTTAACTGCTATTATTCCTGTATGTCTAGTGGGATGGAATGCACTTGTAGAAGAAAAACCTTCTATAGTAGTTGCAGTAGGATTTGAGCAGCATAAAGTTGGTACAGTATATAATCGTTCTGCACAAAGCAAAGATTGGGAGGTAGTTTGGTCTAAATCTAATTGGATGAATAACTACGCCACCATTACTGATAGTCAAGCTCATTCTCAGGACAAAGCTTTAAGAATAACCTATCCACCAGATGCTACAGCAGGTGGCAGCGCAGCATGGAAACTCCCAGCCGAAAAAGAATATTATCTTTCTTACTGGGTTAAATTTAGTGAAGATTTTGATTTTGATGGTTCCAAGAAAAGTGGTGGAAAATTACCAGGATTGGCAGGCGCAGGAGGTTATTGTAGTGGTGGTCAGACTTGCAATGGCAACAATGGTTTTTCTGCACGATACATGTGGGGCAAAAATGGAAGGGTCAAGTTATACTTATATCACATGAATAAACCAACCAAATGGGGAGAAAACTTTTGGTTCAAAGACAGTAATGGTCAAGATGTCTATTTTCAGCGAGGGAAATGGCATAATTTAGTCCAAAGAGTGAAAATAAATGATGGCAAAAAATCCAATGGAGAAATAGATGTTTGGATGGATGGAGAACAAGTAATTTCTCTCAAGGGACTTAAATTTGTTACTAACAATCAGGGTATTGACAGTTTAATGTTCAGTACTTTTCATGGAGGTCACAGTAGTGATTGGTGGCCAGACTATGAAGTTTACAGCTATTGGGATGATTTTGTTGTCTCTACTGATGCCAGTGATGTTGGTTTATAGATTTGTATAGATTTACTTAAAATGCACATAAATGCATATAATTGAAACTCGATACATATAATACATGAAGAGCTGTTTATAGCAGTACAGGAAAACATTAAGACGTTTTTTATTCCCTATTCCCTGCTCCCTTTGAACCGATACCTGATATCCTAAACTAAAAACGTATTGCTATATTAGCTCATGACCAACTTTTACAAGGTCAATCGGCTTCTGAGGTCTTTTCGCATTTATTTGCTAAGCAAAACAAGGAGGTCCCTACTTAATTTTTGACTAGCGATCGCCGAATCCAGATCACAACAGTCGAGATAGGCATAACTTACAATAGCCGTAAGATTGCTACTTAAATATTGCTACTAGTATGAAATACTTAAATGTTTGTTACAGATGGCTGATGCGGAGACATCCCAGACACGGGGACGCGGAGATTGATTGGTAGCATTCTTTTGTCTATTTCAGATAAAATCTCTGATTTTAAAAGCTGATAAGGTGATTTTAGTCAAAAAAAGATTATCTTGAGCCGAATTTTAACTCAATATATAATAAATATATAAATGTACTTTAAGCTGTTTATTCTTTAATTTTGACTACTTTCAACTCTTAAATGAACTTTATATGTACCACAACTCAGTTATTACCTTGTCTTTATGCTAAATTCCATGTTCAAAAAAGTTAGTCATATACCTAGCAAACTTAAGAGGGAATGTCTTAAAATACCTGTATTGCAATCTCTATCCAAACACAGTTATCAAGCAGCAATTCAAAAATACGCCACCAGCCTACCCATAATTGCTCCCCAAGATTCTGCCATAGTCACTTCTATCAAAGAGGAAGGAGTTTTTGTTACTTCTTTAGAAAACTTGGGAATTGATTCTACTAATCTCATGATTGATAGTGCTAAAAAGCTGTTGCCAGAATTAAAAGCTATTCCCAGTAATGGAAAAAGTTCTCTTGGCTGGGTGATGTCTAAAGATCTGACGCAAGACAGAGCGATTTTTCTGTGGGGTCTGGACAAAAAACTACTCGATATTGTCGAGAACTATATTGGTCTTCCAGCACAATACGTTGGCATGCATGTCCGTAGACAAATTGCTAATGGCAGAATGGAAGGAGTTAGACAATGGCATATAGATGTAGAAGACTATCGGAGAATAAAAATTATTATCTATTTAAATAGTGTCAACGAAGAAGAAGGACCGTTTGAATATCTAACAAAAGATTTGACTTCAATAGCATCCAAGAAACTCAAATACAATGATGGCTTTGTTAGTGATAAAGTCATGGAAACAGTTGTTCCCAAATCTAATTGGACATCTTGCACAGGAAGTGCTGGTACAGTTATTTTTGCTGATACTTGTAGTATTTTCCATCGTGCCAAGCCTCCTACCAAATCAGACCGATTTTCAGTTACTTTTGGTTACACTTCAAGAAAACCCATAGCACTATATTACCCACTTAAATTATCTCAAGCTCAGTGGCTAGCAATTTCAGATAATTTAACCGAACGCCAAAAAGGCTGTCTTGTCAATAAGCAAAGATTGTTCTAATCAATAAGACTCAGGATGATCTAGCTTTTCATTCTTCTGAGATGAGCTATCAAGTCTGTCAGTAGATTTAGGTTGACATGGAGTGAATCTGTTCCATTTCCTGGGATGTTAGAGGTGTTGTACTGAGTGCTGAAACGTTCTCGCGCACATGGTTCACTTTTGACATTCCTGGTAAAACTACTGATACTCCTTCAGTTTGTAAGACAAATTGCAAAGCTGCTTGGATCATAGTTCTTATATTTTCCTTGGTCAAGAAAGTAAAACGATCATCCCATGAGCGAAGTCCCATGTAACTTAAACCGCCATTATTAGAAGTATTAGAAGTAGGTGGAATAAGCATTCCATGAGCAAAAGACTCGCGGGCTATAATAGCGATATTCTTCTGATTTGCTGATGGTAGCAATTTTTTAATAGCTTCTCGCTCAAACAAATTTAGAGGAACTTGTAATGCAGATATCCCCCATGCATAATTGTTGATACACATTAGAGTAGTTTCCCAGTTGCCAGAAGAGATCCCATAATATCTTATTTTTCCCTGTTGCTTTAAAGATTTAAGATGGTCAAATACCTCTTCACTGATTACGTCTTGGGATGGAGAATGGAGTAAAAGAAGGTCAATATAGTCAGTATCTAGACGTTTTAAACTAGCTTCAAATGACTTAACAATATAGTTAGGTTCAAAGTTAGTCTGAGTTTGGGACTTGACAAATTTTTTAACGTTTTTTTGGAGAGTACTTTTCATCCCAGGAACATTTTGTAGAAACATGCGCACAAGAGGCTTTATTCTTGCTGCCATCTGAAGTGTAGGTGTTATGGAACTGCCCACCTTGGTACTTATAATGACTTTATCCCTTCTTTTTTTGAAGACATCACCAATAATCTTTTCACTACTGCCCTGACCATAACTAGGAGCAGTGTCATAAAAAGTTATTCCTAACTCAAAGGCTTCATTTAGCGTTTTAACTGACTCATCACGACTAGTACGAGAACCAAGTGACGTTCTCCCACATTAAGTCTAGCGACTCTAATGTGGGCTTCTAAAATAAAGATAAAGATAATTGCGTATATCTTATCCCAGAAGTTTCCTGCTTCACAGGCTGG
>JASJDI010000105.1 GCA_030065155.1 Xenococcaceae cyanobacterium MO_188.B29 | reverse complement strand
TGAAACTATGATTCGAGTTGCTATGATTCGTCTTATGTTAAGAAGACTGGCATAATCTCATACTTTTCAGACATCCTCTAAGCTTAATTTACGAACCCAATCAATTTTTTGGTACTAATGCTCCAGTGGGTTGCCCAACTAGTTTTCCTGTTCCAGATAGCACTGTAGTTTCTACTCTAACTGTTACTCCTGACACTGTTGATTCCTTCGATCGATTTTTGACTCCCGATGGAGGTTCTTTCGGTACGCCCATCGCTTTTCAAAGAGTAACCACAACTCCTGAACCAATAAATAATTTACCATTAGTGGGAATAGGTTTACTAGGTTTATTAGTATTGCGGACAGGAAAACAGCCTAATTCCCAATAGACTTGAATATATCTTAAGCTAATTTATCTTGAAACTAAGCTTTGCTCGATCGCTTTTTCTAGTAAATTCAAACCTTCTTCTAAACTTTCTAGACGAGATAATTTATCTCTTAATTCTGAAGCACCAGGAAAACCTTTGCAATACCATGCCATATGCTTTCTAGATTGCCTAATACCTTTTTCTCCTTTATAGTCCCACAATCCCTGTAAGTGTTCTTTAGCGCATTCTAATTTAGTAACTAAACTAGGAGGGGGTAAAGTTTCTCCTGTTTTGAGTAGATGATCGATCTCTCCCACTAAAAAAGGATAACCAAGAGTTCCCCGCGAACACATAACACCATCTGCGGAAGTTTCCTCCAAACAACGAACTGCTGCTTCTGGAGAGAAAATATCGCCATTGGCAATGACAGGAATAGTTAAAATCTGTTTTACTTTTTTAATCCATAACCAGTTAGCTGCACCATTATAACCTTGGGCGCGGGTACGAGCGTGTAAAGTAAGCATTTGGGCTCCTGCATCTTCCATCCTTTGAGCAAAATCAAGAATATTTATTTCTTGTTCACTCCAACCAATACGAGTTTTAACTGTTACAGGTACATCCACTGCCTCCACTACTGTTTTTACGATAGCTTCGGCTACCTCTGGTTGACGCAATAAAGAAGAACCACCCCCCTTCTTGGTAATCTTATTGACAGGACAACCCATATTGATATCGATGGTGTTTGCTCCCTCTGCTACCGCTTTTTTGGCTGCTTCTGCCATAAAATCTGGACGACAATCAAATAGCTGAATACTAATTGGTTCTTCCTTAGCAGCAATGTGCATGATTTTGGGAAGTTCTTGCAGATGATGTATTTCTTTAGCACTAACCATTTCTGTATAGAGCATCGATTGTGGTGCGTATTTACGCACTAACCGACGAAACACTAAATCAGTCACTCCCGATAGAGGAGACTGCAAGACGCGACTATTGACAGTCACGGAACCAATTTTTAGAGGGGTGGCAAGTTTGGTTTTGAGAGTCGCAGAGAGGGAAATCATTTGAATTTACGGGAGTTCTTGTTGTAAGGAGTTCAGAATACAGGAGTTACAGGAGTTACAGCATATTTAGCAACTACTGAACTACTGAACTACTGAACTTCTCCTCTCAATTATTAACAGAAAACGATCGCCAAACGCCTAATAAAATACCTTGTATTTCTACCACACGGGCATCAACCTCAATCGGATTATAGTTAGGATTGGACGGTTTGAGAGTCACCGTATCTTCCTCAAGATAAAAGCGTTTTAAGGTAGTACCATGTCCTGGTACTCTTGCAGCTACAATTTCTCCATTTTTGACTTGTTCATCGGCAGAAAGAGAACGCATGATTGCTAAATCACCTTCGGTAATAAAGTCTTCAATCATGCTATCTCCTACTACTCGCAAAACATAACAATCTGATGTCTCAAATAGATTAGATAAATCTAATTTCGCTTTTTCTTCGGTAAAAGGTTCAACTAAACCTCCTGCTGCAATTGCTCCTAATATGGGTAATCCTCTTTCTGGTTGATGCAAAATACGAATGGTTCTGGCTTTGCCTTCAGTCCAGTCAATATAACCTTTATTACGCAATCGTTCTAGACGACTTTGAACGGGAGCAGGCGATCGCAAATTCATTGCCTTCATCATCTGTCTGATGGAAGGAGCATGATTCATTTTGCGAATATAATCAACTAGCCAATCATACAACTCTTGTTGGGCTGGAGTTAAACTGTCCATAGCCTTTTTTTTTGGGGTAATAACTATTCAGAACATAGGTACTAACTATTAGATGACATTTACCCCCCTAAAGTCAACTAAATTCTAAATTTTTTCTAAATTTTTAATTGAATTAGCCAATTAAAGATTGTTGAAATGAAGTGCTGCTAATTGTGCTTCTGCTTTGTGTAAAGATTCATACCATTCTTTTTCTGGCTCACTATCAGCGACGATTCCTGCACCTACTTGCCCATACACCATTCCCTTGGGAGACAATTCTGTTTGACTGAGTTGAGGTGTATATAAAAGAGTTCTAATAAAGATATTTAAATCTAAGTTTCCTCTTTGGTCTAGATAACCACCAGAACCATAAAATAAATTACGTCTGACTGGTTCTAATTCCTCGATGATTTCCATACAACGAACCTTGGGACATCCTGTAATAGTCCCCCCAGGAAACATTCCTGTAATTAAATCAACTGCATCACAATTAGATTTTAATCTACCTTTAATATTACTAACTAAGTGCATTACATGACTGTAACGCTCTATAACTAGTAACTGATCTACTTCGATCGATCCCCACTGACAAACTCTACCTAGATCGTTACGTTCTAGGTCTACTAACATAATATGTTCTGCCCTTTCTTTGACATTAGTAATCAATTCTGCTGATAACTGTCGATCTTGTTGCGGGTTCACTCCCCTAGTTCTTGTCCCCGCAATCGGTCTAGTTTGGGCTATATTTTCGTTTAATTGAACTAATCTTTCAGGAGAACAACTGATCACCGATCCCCAAGGAGTTTGCCAATAACTAGCAAAAGGAGAAGGATTTATCTGCTGTAAAGTACGATAAATTGACCAACTGTCAGCGTTCGTAGCTTTTTGAAACCGTAAAGAAAGATTGGTTTGAAAAATATCTCCTGCGCGAATATACTTTTTTCCTTGCCTTACTGCTTTTTCGTAATCAGTCTGGTCAGTCAAAAAAGATAAGGGATAATTGGATAATAATTGAGGAGTATCTGATAATATCGTTGCTTGATCGCGATCTTTTAACTCCAAAAGATTTTGCAGATAATCTAGTTGTTTATCATCCCTGGCAGCTAGCCAGAGGACTTGTTCTTGATGATCTAAAACAGCAAAAGAATCAGGTTGATACCAATAGGCAACAGGGAAAGTAAGAGAGTCTGATTTAAGATAGGGTAATTTTTCAATTTCTTGAGCAAAATCGTAGCCTAGCCAACCCAACCAACCTCCAGTAAAAGGAAGATGCTCTACTTGAGGATTATCAACTGGTTTTTGGCGCAAAAGAGAACGAAGAAAAGAAGTGATTTTTCCCAAAGAAGGTGTCCACAAACAGATTTGTCCGTTTAAGTACCGAGGAAACCCCCCACAAATAGAGTAGCGAGATAATTGGGGTTGATCTTTAGGTGTAGGATAAGGACTTTCTAGAAGGGTGGCAATAAAACAATTTCTTTGAAATAATAATTCAAATACTTCTGAGCCAGTACGTTTGTTCAAAGGTAGCGATCGCCAACACCAAGTTAATTCATAATTACCCATTAAATATCATCCACTACTCGCTATGGGCGCAAGCCCTGCGCCCCTACCAACTACTAACTACTAACTACCAACTCAATTAACTTTCTGTTTCCCAATCTTTATCCAACTGATTAATTTGGTCTTTAAATTGAGCAGGAGCAAGAGAATAAGCTGATTTTAACAGAGGTTGAGCTTCCGCATCTTGTCCCTGCTTGTGTAATACTATGGCTTTGGCAAGGATAGGACGGAAATCTTGCTCATCTGTTATTGCTACTTGTTCATAAACAGCGATCGCTTCAGGGTAACGTTCTTGTTCACTATAAATCTCGCCTAAAATTAGCTGTATAGAATTAATCTCTCTAGTTTCAATCTGTTCATTTTGAGCTTGAGCGATTGTCTCTTGCAATAAACTAATTGCTCTTTCAGGAAGATTTTGCTGCAAAAATAAGTTGGTAATGCCACTCAAAGCTTCAATATTTTCTGGATGACCCGCTAAAACTGAGCGGTAGGCTGTAGCTGACCCTTCAAAATCCTCTAG
Organism: Xenococcaceae cyanobacterium MO_188.B29; assembly: GCA_030065155.1. Classification (GTDB taxonomy): domain Bacteria; phylum Cyanobacteriota; class Cyanobacteriia; order Cyanobacteriales; family Xenococcaceae; genus JASJDJ01. The sequence continues at coordinate 14,283 of JASJDI010000105.1, read as the reverse complement.
GTATTGTTTTGCTTGTGCTAAGAGTATAGAGTACTCTATCTGTTCAGAGTTAAGTTTCGCTAATTTTTCTAAAGGTTTAATTACACCCTCTATATCTTGCTGTTGAAGTCTAATGTCCAATAAACCTTGGAGTGCGGTATTATTGTTGGGTTCTCTCTCTAATACCTTTTGATAACCTCTTGCCTCTGCATCTAATTTTGCTTGCTCGTCTGGAGAAACTTGAGAAATTGTTGCAGAATAAAGTTGAGAATCAAGTTGGTTCTCAGAAAATATGCTGAGGAACAAAGGAAGACCAGAAAAACCGATTAATGCAACCAACATAAACCCGATTACCAAATATACCCAATTACTGCGCCTTTTTTGCATCGATTTATTATCCTTAAATTGATTACAGTTATTTAGAATAACTAGATTAACTCAACTTTTTTTTATTTCATGGGCGATCGTTTTTTAATTAAATTTTTTTATTTAATCAGAATTTATTTGGAAAATATAGGCTAAAGCTCATTTACAAATGTTATTTTAGTTAGAATGTCTTTGTCCTACGCAAGTCATTGTAGCTTGCTTACAGATAGATTATCTTACTTCTTTTACACTCAGTTAAAATCTCCGCCTCTAGGTAATATCAATTATGAATCTGGCTAACAACCAATCTTCCGAATTACCTTCTCCCGATCGGCAAAATGCAAAAGATTCAGCTATGTCTACTCAAACTAACGATTTTCTCGAAAATTCGGAAACTAAACCTAATCAAGAACGTAAACTACCCATTCCTCCCCCTTCTCATCCCCGACAATATCGGGCAATTGGTCTAATTCAAGCTCAATACCAATTAACGGCAGACCAACTAACTCAAGGGAAATTGACTACTACAGACGGAACAGACATTGAAGCTGTTCTTTTAGGTCGTGTTATTAGTTTAGTTAAAAATCATCTCGATTTAGATAAAAACCATCTCTGGGTTGTTTATCCTCGAACTAAGCCGAAAACAGATCATCTCCATGTTCAAATCGTAGGAGTGTGGGAACCAGAAACTCTTAGCCAAACAAACAACACCACAGAGCAATCTACAGAACCAGTAGAAGATGGCTATTTTTCTATTCGTGGTGAAGTAATTTATTACTCTCAAGAAAAAGAAGTTGTCGTTGTCAAGATTAAGCAGTTTCCTCGGAAAGAAGGAGAAAAACCCAAATTTTTTAAACTTCAGCTTAAAGGTACTCTTCCCGATAAACCTCTACATCATTTTTGGGATTTGAAAGTCCGGTTGGTGAAAGAGACATTAACTATAGAAGAGGGAACGGATTTAGGAGCTTTGCCAGTTAAGAAAAGACCTGGTGGATTTAAACGAGGAAGAGGTAGACCTGGAGGAAGCAAGAAACCATATACCAAATCTCGTAAACCTACTCCTCGTAATAAGAAAACTCTACCCCCAATCAAAAAATCTATCAAAAAACCTAGTACTTCCTAGTTCACGAGTAGTGAGTAATGAGTAATGAGTAATGAGTAATACCTCTGCCTGAAGTCAGAGGATTCAACAACGTGATTCTGCTCGCCGAGGAAACCTCGCCATACCCAATCGAGGTGTCGAATTATATTTTAATTTTTCCTCAGCAGCGCGATTGAATATGCTCCTTATGCTCCTTGACCAGGAGCATCCCCCGCGCTCGTTAATGAAGAGGCGCATACTCCAAATTTTGGGCTTTACTTATTAACCATTACTGATTACTTCAGCCCGAAGGGCGCGGTAAATTGTCAATTTTATTGACTAATAAAGCTCGGAGCGACTGTCCTATAACGATTAGTCGTTTCGAGCTTATTTTTTGTGGTCTAACTGTTGTTATAAACTTAATTAATCCGAGACAGAGTTGCTTTTTGATAATAGTGACTCAGAATTTGTTGATATTGAATACCTTGTTTAGCCAAATAGTATGCTCCCCATTGACTTAATCCTAAACCATGACCAAAGCCTCTACCATAGACTTGAATACTATTACCATTGGTACTAACGCGAAATAAAGTACTGCGAAGATCGAGAACTTTGCGTAATTGTTTGCCTGTAACTGTAGTTGTACCACGATCGCCGATCACTCTCATGGTAACAACTCTTCCATGAGGAGTGGTTTTTTCAGGAATCATCGTCTTAACTTTACCTACTTTACCTAAGCGGGTACTAATCTCATTAGGAGAGAAAACTTTAGTCCATTCAAACACAGGTGATTGTTGATCGTAATCAACTACTCCCCTTAGATAAGGTAAAGGAGAAGTCCAAATATCTTCTACATTCTCAGTATGTCCACCAGAAGAAGCATGAAACGCAGCTAAAATGACTCTACCGCCATAAGTCATGATTTGCCCATTTGTGCCATTAACTGCTTCATGGGTGGTTAGATATTCACTATCAAGACCTTTGTATACTTGAGTACTAATGGTAGTGTCTAAATCGTATAAACTCTTCTGCGCAGTCGAGCTTTTATAAAGAGCATAGGAACGAGCAGCTACAGCTTGAGCTTTGAGAGCTTCTATCGGCCAGGTAGCTACAGCTTCTGCCCCGACAACACTGTAGAGATAGTGTTCTAAATCAACGTGATTAATAGCAGTAATACCATTACCTTGACGAACTAAACGAGTACGTCCTCGATACCAGCGATCGCCAATCCAAACATAACCATTATTAGTTGGCTCAACGATAATTTCTCCAGAGCCTAATTGTTCAAGACCGATCCCATTTCCTTGGGGTTGAGCCTCTAAAGCAGTCATAGGAGTTAATTCGCCGATTTTTTGTCCTGCCCGATTGCGGACAATGGCAGAAGTAGAACTACCAACCTTTAACTGAGTAACATTTTTTTTAATGGCTACCCTCAATTCTAATGCTTGAGCAGGTAAGGCAAGAATAAACCAAAATAGAATAAACAGCCACCAATTACCCTTGTGACTGAGAAAAAAAGACTTAAGTGAAGACATATTCGCAGTTGAAGAATTGTATAGACCCATATAGCTAGAATTTCCTCCTAACACCGTGATGATTCCAACTCATTTTTGCTTTTTCAAAATCATATATTCTTTTTCCGAATTTAACCTCACTTAATGAAGGACTAGGGAAGAAGAAAAAATAAAGAAGTATTACCTTGGTCTAAAATAACTGACAACTACTCCTTTTTCTTCAACTGCTAAGATAATTAATAAAATTGATTGCCAGTTAATCTAATCATAAAAAGAAAATCAAGTAGCAAAAACGCTGTGGAAATTACTTTTCTGGGAACAAGTTCAGGAGTACCAACTCGATCGCGCAACGTGTCTAGTGTAGCTTTACGTCTCCCACAACGGGCAGAAGTATGGCTGTTTGATTGTGGAGAAGGAACACAACATCAAATTCTCCGTAGCGAGATTAAAACTTCTCAAATTAAACGAATTTTTGTTACCCATATGCACGGCGATCACACGTTTGGGTTGATGGGATTAATTGCTAGTTGTGGTTTAGCTGGTAACGCCCAAGAAACTCATATTTATGGACCTCCAGGTTTGTCAGAATTTCTTCAAGCTTGTGCCAAACACTCTTACATCAATTTCGGTTCCCGCTTACATCTACATACTGTTCAACCTGGAGTAGTCTACGAAGACCAAGAATTTACCGTTAGTTGTAATTTACTCAAGCATCGTGTTCCTGCTTATGGCTATCGTATTACCGAAAAAGACCGTCCTGGCAGATTTGATATTGATAAAGCCAAAGCTTTAGGTATTCCTCCAGGTCCAATTTATGGAGAATTAAAAAAGGGAAAGACTATTACCCTACCTGACGGAAGAATAATTAGAGGAACAGAACTTTGTGGCGAAGTAGAGATAGGTCGTAAAGTAGTTTATTGTACCGATACTGTCTTTTGTGATGCAGCAGTAGAACTAGCGCAAGATGCCGATGTCTTAATTCATGAAGCTACTTTTGCTCATCAAGATGCAGATATGGCTTTTGAACGGTTACACTCCACTTCAACTATGGCAGCACAAGTAGCTCTACTAGCAGGAGTAAAGCAGTTAATTATGACTCATTTTAGTCCTCGTTATACGCCAGGCAATCCGATTACATTAGATAATCTCAAAGAAGAAGCGCGAGCAATTTTTCCGCAAACAAAACTAGCTTACGATTTTTATAATTATGAAGTACCTAGACGAAAAGAAGCCAAAGAAAAAGTAGCTAGTAGTGTTTTAGGGAAGTAGGGAGTAGGGAGTAGGGAGTAATGAGTAATGAGTAATGAGTTTTGAGTTTTGACAACTAATCACTAACCACTAACTACTAATAACTATGAATAACAAAACAACTCGCAGGAATTTTCTGATTGCAGGTGCTGCTGCAGCAGCAACAGTTGTGGGTAGCAAAGCTGTAACTCAGCAACAAAACCCAGTTTCTCTTTCTGCTTCTACTCCTACTCAACCTATGCCTGAGAGAGTATTGGGCAATACAGGGATAAGTCTACCCATTTTTGGTTTGGGAGGTGCGGGAAGAACACCAATATCCAACTCAAGTCGAGAAAAAGAAGCGATCGCCCTAATTGAAAGAGCCTTGGCTTTAGGTGTAATCTACTATGATACAGCTGCGGATTATGGCCCTAGCGAGTCGCATTTTGGCAAAGTTTTACCAGCCTATCGTCAGGATATCTTTCTTAATAGTAAAACTGCTGCCCGCGATCGCGATGGTGCTTGGCGAGATTTAGAGCGATCGCTAACTAGACTCAATACAGATTATCTTGATGCTTGGCAATTACATCATGTCTCCTTTGATGAAGATTTAGAGCGGATTTTTAGTAGAAATGGGGCAATTCAAGCCATAGAAGAAGCTAAAGACCAAAAATTAATTAAATTTTCTGGGATTACTGGACATCACGAACCCGATGTTATTGCTAAAGGATTACAAAGATATCCTTTCGATACTACCTTGATCTCTCTCAATGCTGCTGATGTTCATCATCCTCGCCCCTTTGCTGCTGGAGTCTTGCCTGTAGCCCAAGAAAAAAATGTTGGTGTTATTGCCATGAAAGTACCTGCTTACGGACGTTTATTTAAACCTGGTCTGTTGACAGGCATGGAGCAAGCAATGGGCTATACTCTTTCGTTACCTGGAGTTCATTGTTGTATTATTGCAGCAGAAGACCCAGAACAATTAGAATCCAATATTAGAGTAGCCCAGGCTTTTCAACCTTTGAACGAAAGCCAAATGAAAGAAATTGAACAACTAACCGTTAATGCAGGGGCAGATGGTTCATTTTTCCGTGGATGGAGTTAGTTCGATCGCTAATGCAACTAATTACGAGACTTTCTAGAATATTTTTATAACTAAAGCGTTCATAAACCGTAGCCTAAAAATTTTTTAAGAGAAGGTACTATGACATCTAAAAAAAGCGATCGAGAACGTCCTTCCCAATCAGATAATCTCAGTATTCAGACAAGTTTTTTTCAGAATTGATCGCCACCTAAGAATTTAACTTTCAATAGGTCTTGATTAGTACTATAGTTCTGAGCGAGGAACAAAAAAATAAGTTTCATTTATATTAAAATTAAGTTTTACTTGAGTTATATATGCTGTGAAAATTTTGGGTCTAAAAAGGTTAAATTATCATGCGTTGTTTAAATACTCATTGATAAAAAAATAATTGACTAATTCAACTGAAAACGCAGTTTTAACCGATAAAGACACCTTAAAACAAGTTATTGACTGTTTAACAGAACATATTTCAATTAAGACCCAAGGTGCGTTTAATCAAACAGATTTATTTAATATTTTAATCGGAGCAGCTAGTAATACCGATAGTAGAGAAAATACGGCTAAGAAGTTAAAAAAGTCTTGTTCGGGTAAAAATATTAGATATCATTTAGCCAAATTTAAAAGTTTTCCAGAATTAGAAATTCAAATATCGTCAAGGCAAGCGAGGAAAATTTGGGATTGAGTATTGAGCTTACGTAGTTTATCATTATTTGTTTACTTTAAAACAAATGCTAGCCTTTTTGGCTAATGGAGTAAATCGAATTTATAAACTGAAAGAAAGAATCTATCTTCCCGACGGTTAATTAATAGTTAAAATTCTCTCAAAAAATTACCTCAAATCAGTCAATTATTTCTGATTTAATATACATTGAAAATTTCTCGCTTAATTTAACAGTTTTCTTGGCAAAATATCCGAACATTCTCTAACTTAACTTAGACTTCGGAAAACCTATAACCCTTACTTATATTTCTGCGTCGGCTATTTAGAACTATAGTACTAATCAAGACCTATTGAAAGTTAAATTCTTAGGTGGTGATCGATTCTAAAAAAAACATGTCCAAATACTGTTAATATGCTATTTGCTGCCAATCTAAACCCAATCTTTCACAAATTCTTACAAATATAATTTTTTGCTGATTAAGGCTTGTTTAGCTAACTGAATACCATCTTGAGACGCTTTGAGCGATCTGGTCATGATTCAATAAAACTACTTTTTCTTATTGTAGTGATGGTGTGCCAGATGAGATTAACTTAATTTATACAATTTAGACATAACTCATACATCAAGTCATAACTTTCACCACCCTAGCTCAGACATCATTTGCGACATCCTAGAACCGTCATGAGCAAAGGAAGATAAAGCTATGCAAATTAAATGGGTTTGGTTTGTTGTTTCGCCATTGTTAAAAATTTTACTGAACAAATTTTGGCAATGGGTAATAAATACTAAAACTGTAAGTGCGATCGCTCTTTCCCTAAAAATTCAAATATTGGTAATTTTATTAGTAATTTATCTGGAATTGTTACTAAAAACCGCTTCTACTGAAAATTTGAATCTCTTCACTGACGAGAGACAAAGATAAAACAAAGCTAAAAGCTAATAAAAAAATCAATTTTAAAATAACTTAATTTAACGTAAAAAATAGTTTCTCCTAACATCAATATCTTGGCAAATTGGCATTGACAGGTAGTGTAGAACAAATTTATATCTACATTATTAATCTCAAACTTTGACCAATTGTTAATGGGTAACTGAGTATGTTGATCTCTGATTTGGACTATTTAAACACTCTTGTCGATTCTGAAATAGATCCTGCTGTCAAGGGCGGATTTTCTAATTCTCCTCGTGTTCCTTTCAACTATGTTTTTCTCTTCGATCGAGAGTTTAAACAAGATAAATTTAAAGGTAGATCTAGAGGAGGTTATGTAACCAATAGTAACGGCGATATTGTTGGTATTTTCTCTAGTAGTAAGGTTTCATCTTCTAGTATCTAATAGAAAATATATTTGGCTACTATCTTAAAGAAATGTATAGCATTTATCTTAGTTGTAAGTTACAGTTAAACTCCTAGTTTTTGTTGATTGTTAATTCTTGACTTTTTCAAGATATAGTAGCCAGGCAATATATACATACAAAAAATACAAATTATCCTTGTCGAAAAATACTTAAAAGGCAATGAAATATTATTGCTTTTTTTGTCTTTTTTTCTGTCAGGAATACTTACTCGCAAAAAACGGTTATGGAAATTTTTGACTTGGAATATAAAAAACTAGATTTAACAGTACAACAAGCAGTAATTATTGGTGGTATATTGACTGAAACTTATTCCTATACAGGCGCAACTTATAGCTATGCAGGTACGGATGCTGAAACAGGAATGGCTGTAGCTTATGCTGATTCAATGGGTATGGGCGATTACACGTCCGTGGGAAGTGACACCTCTTCTTCTGCCAATAATTATATTACTAAATCTTCTGCTAGGGCTAATTCTGTTGCTATTTTTGAAGAAAGTCTTTATTGGTCTAAATCTAATAGTAACTCTGTAAATATTTCTACTAATTTTCGTGAATTATCTTTAGGATATTCGGTTTCCACAGGTGGTTTTGTTTAAATAAGTGTTACCTGAAAAACAAAACTAATATTAAGGAATTTTAATCAGGCAAAATGGCAAGACAATCTCTTTATTCTTGCCTAATATTAATTACAACAACTAAGAAAAGTTGTTTACCGAAATTAACTAACACTCTTTTGAAGGAGAATTATCATGATTATTTCCGAACTAAATCACTTAGAAGTTATCGAGCAAGAAACTCCAGTTGTTGGAGCTGGTAAAAAAAGCTACGGTGGTGGAAGCCATATTGATGTAGATATCTACAAAGATGTTGATGTTTATGTTGATGAGTACGTTCACGTTTACAAAGATTTCTACGTTGATTCTTATGTTGATGGAACTAGTGCGTTTGCGGAAGCTGAAGCTCTTGCTTACGGCTATGACTCCCATGCAGAATCTTTAACCTTCACTTACACTGAGCCTGGCTTTGCTACTTCTTCTGCACAATCAATTTCCTTATCTTACTAATAGCAATCCTGCTTACAGCTAACCTAAAAAACTTCCTGTAGTTTTCCAGGAGCTACAGGAGGTTATATAACCGAAACACTTACTCCTCTCAACTACCTGCAATATCCTTATAAGTAAGGGAATAAACAGATTTCTAAATTGACTTTTTAGTTAATAGTAAATAGCTAATTACAAAGCAAGCATTTACCACTTCTAAGAGGACTAAGCACTCTATTTGAAGAATTAATTTAATAATCAAGGGTAGTATAGGCTATCTCTAAGTTTCTAGTCAAGCAATTTGGAATTTTAATTACTTAATTCCAATTTGTTTGTCTATTTTTGCCTTGCAAAATCATGTTTGATCTAAATCTTTACTTATGCTGATTTTACTGCTGTACCATCAATATTCTCAGATCAAACTACTTTAAAAATTGTCAAAATAAGAAATAGCCATGATTGAAGAGAAGAAAGACACCACAATTAACTTCAAAGGTATATCCATTAAATCAGCAGAAATAGTTGCATTTTTAAAACAAGAAATGCTTCTCAAAGGTATATGCCAAAAAATTTTGCAGCAAAAAATAATTCAAAAATCTGCTCAAGAAAGAGGGGTCACAGTAACTCCAGAAGATATTCAAACTGAGGCAGATAGTATACGCTATAGAAAACGTTTAGAGAAGGCTTCAGACACAACAGCTTGGCTAGAAGAGCAAATGGTGACTGCGGATGATTGGGAAGCAGGAATTTCTAATCGTTTGCTAGCTAACAAATTATCTGAGCATTTGTTTGAAAAAGAAGTTGAAAAATATTTTGCTCAAAATAAGTCTAATTTTGAACAGTTTGTTCTTTACCAAATTGTTGTTCCTTATGAGCAACTTGCTTACGAGATCCTTTATCAAATTGAAGAGGAAGAAATAAATTTTTACCACGCAGCCCATTTATATGATGTGGATGAACGGCGTAGATATAATTGCGGTTATGAAGGTAAAGTACACCGTTGGAATTTTCAGCCAGATATTGCAGCAGCTATCTTTAGTTCATCAATAGGAGAAGTTATCGGTCCACTTAAGACAGAACAAGGATATCATCTTTTCATGATTGAAGAGTTTATCCAGGCTGAATTAACTCCTCAACGACGACAAGAAATTTTGCATAGGCTATTTACAGAGTGGTTAGAAAGCGAGTTTAATTATACGCTTCATAATGGTTATTCAAAACTTTGACATTTTGAATTTTGTAGGTCGTGGATACCATCGATACAATTGTTCCCAGTATGAAATTTCACACTGGGAACTACTTGCTTTCTATAGCTTTGAAGAATTAAGTATTTGTTTTTACTAGTAGAAAATATTCGTAAGTGACAGACGAAAGATAACCGTTAACTATTAACCTTAACTAATTGCGATTCTAGTAATCTTTTCAGCCAGTTAGTCAGATAAGCACGATTTGCTTGCTTTTCTTTAGCATCTTGAGTATCTAAAGGATGAGGAGCTAATCCTTTAACTGCAGCAGTGGTAACACAGAACATAGATTTCTGGAAAGTCTGACATATCTTGATTTTTAAATCGTCTTCTCCTCTTGTAGTATGTAGATAGTATTCATGTAAATAATCTGGTAAGTAATGACGCATATCTTGCATCAATAAAGTTGGGGGAATGCCAGAGCTACCAATGGGTAAAGGATCTGCATATAATGCTCCATAATTAAACATGCCTTGGTCGTAAGGAATTTGATAGGCTTGGGCATTATAAGAAATTGTGCCAGGAAAGGGCGTTCCTCTAAAGAAAATTGCTTCTACATAGGGAACACCGGTATCCATTAGAAAAGTTATGCCAGCAGATTTGGGAATAATATCGTAGGTTTGATCTTTAACCTTAACTGTGTAAGTAATAGGACGAGCAGCATCAGCAACTAAACCATCTAGAATATGCTGAACTACATCAGGAATAGATTTAATTTCCCCATTATCATAGCGATCGCTTAAACTGATAAAAATATCACTCATGACCCGCCAAAATTGTCCCAGTCCGCTATAAAAAGCCATCTGTCTCATATGTTCGGGTAAAAAATCGGGGAAAAGTTTATCTAGCCCCAGCATGAAGGGGTTGTACTTAAACTTAGCTTTAATAACTTGCTTGATAACGGCTAAAAATTCAGGAGAATCTACATAGGCATCTAACCCACCACCACCATGCCAAAACATTGATTTCATACAATATTCCGCATATTCAAAATTGATGCGGTCTTGCCATATGTAACGGGCTAACTTTTTAGGATTAATCTCTCCGTTGAAATATTTAAAGAAAGGAAAGAGTACTAAAAATTGAGTGTTGGCAATATAACAAAGATTGACAGAATAGGCATCTAAAACTACACCGTAACTTTTGAGAATGCCTACAACTTCTAGCAAATTCTGAGGAGAGTCTTGGAGTAAGGCTTCTCCTTGTTCTAGTTTTTGAATGTATTCGTCTATTAAAAGAGATTTAGAAGATTTAATTGTCTTAGTACTAACCATATGGGAATAGGGAATAGGCAATAGAGGACATAAGGTTGACTTTTCCCCGATCGATGAACTAGCCTCCTGTAAGCAAGGTAACTGCTTGGACTTCACTCCAATGAACAACCCAACTTGGTTGAATGCCAAAAGTAATAATTAGGGTCATCAAGGCGAAAGCAGGAACGTGTTCAACCCATCTAACTTTGGGTAATTGAGAGAGAGATTCTGTTAAACGACCAAAGAAAACTTTGTTGATTACCAACAGGAAATATACTGCTGTTAATCCAGTACCTACCAAACAAAGAAGAGTGGGAATAGGGAAGATGGGAAAACTACCGCGAAAGACCAAAAATTCAGAGATAAATCCTACCATTCCTGGTAAACCAGAGCTTGCCATTACTCCCAAAATCATTAGTCCACCAGTAACAGGTAAACCCTTTTCGGGATTTAGTAGTCCTGTAAGAGAATCTACATCACGAGTACCAGTCTTGTTGTAAACTACTCCCACTAATAAAAAGAGTAGAGCGGAAATTAAACCGTGACTAACCATCTGAAATACAGCAGCCGTGATGCTTAAACGAGTAGTAGCCGATGCTGCCAATAAAATGTAAGCCATGTGGGCGATCGAAGAATAGGCTACCACTTTTTTCATATCTTTTTGAGCGATCGCACAAGAAGCTCCATATAAAGCACTGATTCCTGCTAAGATTGCCATCCACGGAGCTAAAACTACCCAACCTTCTAGGAATAAACCAACCGCAAAACGTAATAAGGCGTAAGTTCCTAACTTTAAGAGTACTCCTGCTAACAGTACAGAAATCGGGGTAGAAGCTTCTACGTGAGCATCTGGTAACCAAGTATGAAAAGGAAAGATCGGGATTTTAATGAAAATACCAATTAGGAGAGGAGCAAGAAGTAACAATTGACTATTAACAGCCAGATTTTGTGTCCGCAAAGGCTCATAATCAAAGCTACTAGCTCCAGTGAGCCACACTAAACCTAAAAAAGATGCCAACACTAAAATTCCTGAAAACGCTGTGTATAAGAGAAATTTCATGGCTGCATAGCCTCTTCTTTTGCCACCCCAAATAGCGATTAAGAAGTAAAGAGGAATAATTTCTAGCTCATAAAAGAGGAAAAATAACAATAAATCTTGGGCTAAAAATGCCCCTGCTGCTCCTGCACTCAAAAGCAATAACATTGAGTAATATAATCGGGGTCGCTCAATCGACTTACTACTGCTAGCGATGGCAATTAAAGTCAATAAGCTATTTAAGAAAACCAACGGTAAAGAAAGTCCATCAATGCCGAGGTGATAATTTAACCCAATCCATTCTATCCAAGGAAGATCTTCTGCAAATTGAAAGCCAGTGATGGTAGGGTTAAATTGAAATCCCAGTACCAGGTTTAAAATCAACACGCTAACTGCAATAGCTAAAGCAATTGAGCGAGTAGTATCAGGCTTTTTTTGGGGTAAAAAGCCAATTAATGCTGCACCTAACAATGGTACTAGGATTAATGTGCTGAGCATTTTGTTTGTTCTTGCTCCTTTCTAAAACTACTATTTGTGAATATGAATTTTTAATTGATGATGGATATCCTAGCTAATAGCTCGTCTTTAACTAAGCAGAGATGACCAGTAATTAGTAACTATTGACCATTGTCCATTGAGTACAGACCAAAGCAATATACTCAATCCGATTAAAATCGTCAAAATATAAAACTGAGACTGACCAGATACATTGTACTTGAGTGCATTTCCGCTAAAGATTGTGACTAAACTAACTAAATTAACTGCACCATCTATAACATAGCGATCGAGCCAGGAAGTAAACTTAGCGAGGAAGGAAACTCCTGCTACAACAGTTAGTTCATAAAGACGTTCGATGTAAAAATCATAAGCAAACAAGTCTTGGAAAAATCTCCAGGTTACTTGCGTTGGTCTTGCCCAAGCCTTATTTAATCTAGTTGTTGCGCCAATTATCACACCAATCAATCCCGATAAAGCAATTAAAGGTGTAGCCCATTGAATTATGGATTCATCGCTTAAATTTAAAGGCGTATTCGGACTTAACCAGAAAGGCCATTGGATAGGAGCAGCAGGAGCTAATAAAGCAACTATAATTAACGCTACCATAGGAAAGGCCATCGGCCAGGGTACTTCAGGAGCGCGACGAGTTTTCATTTGTGGCTCACCCAAGAAAACTAAACGGAATACACGGGTAATATTAAGGGCTGATAGAGCATTAACGAATAATACTGTGGCTAGCAACCACCAATCCACATCCCAAGAGCCATTAAACCAGCGGTAGAATGTCCAAAAAACACCCATGGGCATAAAAGCAAATAATCCCACACCACCAACCACAAAAGCTGTAGTAGTAGCTGGCATCCGCGACCACAAGCCACCCATTTCGGTGATATTTTGATTGCTAGTTGTCAGAATTACTGAGCCGGCACTCATAAACAGTAGGGCTTTAGCAATACAATGAACAAACAAGAGCAAGAAAGCAATATCTACTTGTCCTAGTCCTACGGCGATAAACACTAATCCTAAGTAAGCACTAGTAGAATGAGATAAAGCTCGCTTAATATCAATTTGCGCCACCGCCATTAGGGATGTACCAATCGCTGTTACTGTTCCCAAAATTATTAGTGCGTCAGAAGAGACTGGCGAAAGAGTAAAAATAGGTTGGAGCTTAATTAGTACGTAAGCACCAGCAGATACCACAATGGAATTTCGCATAATTCCTGCGGGATTAGGTCCTTCCATTGCCTCATCCAACCAGAGATTAAGGGGGAACTGAGCGCATTTACCTGTCGGTCCAGCAATTAGAGATAAGCCGATTAATGCTGCGGTAATCGGCTCTACAGGAGAAGTGTTTGCCCACGCTTCTAACTGAGAGAAATTTAATCCTGCTCCATAAGCAGAAAGTGCCACTACTCCCATCAGCAAGATAATATCGCCTACCCGTTTAGTTAAAAAGGCATCACGAGCAGCAGTTACTACTAAAGGTTGAGCGTACCAAAAACCTACCAGTAAATAGCTAGATAGAGTCAGTAATTCTAACAGCCCGTAAGTAAGTAACAAGGAATCACTTAGAGCAATACCACATAAAGCTGCCTCAAAAAAGCCCATTAACCCAAAGAAACGAGCTAATGACCAGTCTTTTTCCATATAGCCGAGGGCATAGAGTTGTACGAGTAAACTAATCCCCGCTACTAACTCTAATGCCCCTAAACTAACTGGAGATAGTTCGATCGCTAATGTGAGATTTAAATCCGCGACTTTGAGCCAATCAAATACTAACTGTTGAGTAGGTTTTGTCCAGATTAAATTGAAGAGTAGCGAGCCATGAATAAAGGCGATCGCTGTCATCAATAAGTTTATATATGCTGCTGGTTTCGGTCCTGTCTTACGGATTATACCCAAAGACCAGGGCAAGGTTAAAATTGCCCCCAGCAAGCCATAGAA
>JASJDI010000104.1 GCA_030065155.1 Xenococcaceae cyanobacterium MO_188.B29 | reverse complement strand
GAGGCCTAGGCGATAGCCAGCCTGTGAAGCAGGAAACTTCTGGGATAAGATATACGCAATTATCTTTATCTTTATTTTAGAAGCCCACATTAGAGTCGCTAGACTTAATGTGGGAGAACGTCACGGGTCTATTAGATGTAGCTTATTGGGCTTAACAATTTCTAAAATTTTCTCTGAAAAATCTCCGAGATGAACTCCTATTTCTGCACCTACCGAGTTTTTAGGCAATCTTTCTAATAAAAATTGCCTTTGTATTGTAATTCCCATGTTTAGTTTCTGTGAAAGGTTTTTAATTTTTTAGTTTCTGACTAGGAACACATAAAGGTGATCTAAACCAAGTCGATCATACATGGTCGAATAGTCTTCCATATTATGGCTCATCATTTTCAGAATCAAACATAAGCAAACTTACGTACGTACTTATACTAAATCCAGTCTAGATAGTATACTTAAAGGCTGAGTAAGTTAGAAGTCAGAGTTTTGAGGCAAATGAAGAAAAGTATACTTTGATAATCGGATTTGATATTACAAACTAAGATAAGACTAAGATAAGTTTTTTGGAAAAGTATATAGAAGTCAGCTATTAATATTAGATTTATAGCAAATAGTCCAAAGATAACCGACAACAAAAGGCAACCATAACCATAACCTTTCTGTGTCATTTAAGTACCAAGTATTAATTCCCAATGCTTGGCGATAGGGTAAAGCAAAATAAATAAATGCAGAAATACTCAGTAAACGCACTCCCCAATTTTGAGTAGCTACAGCAAAAGGGATAACCCAAGTAAAATACCAAGCGTGAATAATAGGTGATAGGGTTAGTAACGAGAAAAAATATCCTTCGCTAAAGGCACGAAAACTAGTCTTTCTTAATAAAAAGAGTACTGCTATGCCCAAAGGTAGAGCAAAAATAGCGTTACTTTGTGCTACTGGTTGCCATACTTTACTTAAGAGATAGGGGATTAATTCTGCACTGCGCCCATGACTAACAAAAGTTGAACTTGTAGGTATTAAAGGACAAGAATCTAAACTACAAAAGGGTAAAGCAGTTAGAAATAAAGGCAAAATCCCACCAATAATTACCAAAAAAGAGAGATTCAAACTAACTTTACGCCAAGCTCGCCAGGTAACAAAACCCAATATGGGTAAAGAGATCCATTTAACTGCTGTTGCCACTCCGATGAGAACAGCACTTCCTAGCCAAACGAAGATTTGCTTTTTTTGTTCTTTTTCTCTCGATTCCCAAGACTGTTCGGTTAAGAAAAGTTGCTGGGTTGGGAAAGCAGAGGAAGCAGGGGAGCAGGGGGAGAATAAATTATGCTTATCCGAATAGTATTGCCTCGATTCCCATAAAAACCAAGCAGAAACTAGAGGTAGAATAAACCAGCTATCGTAATGCGCCCCTCCAGCAAAAGAGTAAATAACTAGAGGATTCCAGGCATAGAGAATACTTTGACTATAGCTAAATCGGCGAGTTAATAACCAACAAACGAATAGATCGGCTAAAACGAAAGCAAGTTTAAACAGAATAAGATGAGGAGTAATCATTGCTAGGCTACGAAAGCCTAATTGAGTGATGGGAGGATAGATAGCAGAAACTCCCTGATGATTAATTAAAGACCACCATTCTGTCCGATAGGGAATTAAATCTACTGCATTAGGAGCGAAATCGTAAGGACTAAAGCCTAAAGTTTGAATATATCCTTCCCAGAGATAACGCCAAACATCGTCTCCTGGATACATAGGTAGAAGTAATAATCTGGTCAGAATAGCGATCGACCAAAAACACCAAACAGTTACAGAACGTAACAGCCAAGATAAAATAAATCCCCCACTCATCACCGCTATACCTACCCAAAACTGGGGTACTGCTTCTGGTTGACGAAAATCACCATGAGGTAGAAGATAAACTGCACCTAGTAGTAGCAATATTCCACTCAGCCATTGCCAAAACTTTTCTCCTGCTTTAATTAAGTGCATAAACCCAAATTATTACCGATTACCGATTACCTCAAACTTTTTAACCATACGCTTCAAGCGATGCCAGTACAATTTACCTAAAGTGCTTAAGATAATTGTTCCCGCTTGGATACTGCCAGAAATAGTGCCAGATATTTTCGATTTACCTCCTTGCCTGGGATGATATATAACAGGTATTTCCACAATAGATAATTTTTCTTCGATCGCTCTTACCTGCATCTCTACAGTCCACCCAAAACCACGATCTTGCATCTCAATTTTGGCTAAAGCTGAACGGCGAATAAGACGTAGAGGACCTAAATCGTTGTACCAATATCCCCAACCCCAACCAATTAACCAACTAGCCAGACTATTACCAAAGTTCTGTACTGGGGTCATAGCTGCCTTTCCTTCTGGGGTAGAGCGACGATCGCCTATAATTAGATCGTAGCGATCGCACAAACGGAAAAACTCTGGTAAGCAGGTAAAATCGTCGCTACCATCCCCATCACAAAAAAGTATCCAATCAATTTCTGCTGGTAAATTTTGTAATCCGCAATAGCAAGCTCGACCATAACCAGGAATTGGCTCAAATAATACCTCAGCACCAGCTTCCCTAGCGTAAGTAGCACTGCGATCGCTACTGCCATTATCTACTACTCTGATCTTGTTTAGACCATAAGTTTGCAAAGAAGAGATAACCTGAGCAATAGTTGCTTCTTCGTTACGGACAGGAATGATGGTCAAAATATTGTTCAACGGAATGTCTAAAATTTTACTGTTTATTTCGATCGCTTATCTTAATTTAGAAAAATTAATTTTGCTCTAATAATTTTGATTTAAGTTACTGAGAAGATAGTGAAATATCCGATAACTTAATCAAGATTTCTATGTTCGAGATTTTGACCATGAATATAACTCATAGTTTCCAGTCTCAGTTAATCTTTGGCTTTACTTTTCTTAAAAATGAAGACATAATTTCCCTAATTCATCCTGCACTAGCTGTGGCTTTTGTTTTTCCTTTGATTGGGATAGTAACAAATTTCGCTTGGCAAACCCGTCAAAGAAGGTTAGCAGTTGCGGGAGGTGGTAAAAGTAAAATTCCTCCAATAGTGGGCAGAGAACACGTACAAATCGGACGTTGGCTTACTGGGAGTGTAGTAGGGGTAACTTTAGTTGCTTTAGCTTATTCTGTTGTGTTTGGTTTTAATGGTTTTATTGACAAGCAAGAAAAAGGTAATTTAGATAATTTTCAAGTTATCTTTGTTGCGTTAATGTTTGTAGCGACTATTGCTTCTCTAGTCTTGCTTTATCGTGCCAAACCAAAACTATGGCGAGCTATTTTTGCTACCCTCTCAGGCATGGGTTTAGTAATTCTTGGTAGTCAAGATGGAGTATGGCGGTTAAGTAAGGAGTGGTATTGGTCTCATTACTATTTGGGGATTGCAGTTTCTCTATTAATGATATTTTCCTTAGCAATTGTGGAAGATATTTATAAGGATCGGGCTAATCGTTGGCGTTATGTCCATATTATTCTTAATTGCTTTGCCCTATTATTATTTATTGGTCAGGGAATTACAGGCTCGAGAGATTTATTAGAAGTTCCTCTAAGTTGGCAAAAACCAGCAATTTATAAATGTAATTTCAATAAACAAGTTTGTCGAGTCAATAATTCAGATATTTTTCAAGATATACCCAAAATCGGCTAATTATTTTAACTATCCTCTCCGAAAACGAAGAGGTAGTTAACAATTGACAATTGTCAATTGTTAATTGTCAATTATTATACGTCCTTGAGTAGCGATCGCTTGATTCTAGCCAAATTATTTGACATTCAAGACAATCGCTACTTTCTATTGAGGACTTAGGCAAGAGATGCCATGAACTAACGTTCACAACCCAGGTATGAAAATAATTCACTCTGAACTCCTGAACTCCTTCGGTGCGCTTGCGAATACGCCTAAGATATGCGATTCGGTCGCACCGCTCCTGAACTTCTATTTTCAAGACAGGTTTCACGACTGCGTTTTCTGAGGTAATCCCAACATCTGGTCATTGCTTTTACCAGGAGCAATCATAGGATAACAATTTTCGTCTTTGGTAACGCGGACATCGACTAAAATTGGCTCTTGACAAGCTAGCATTTGCGCAATAGCATCTTTTAGTTCGCTGCGATCGCGGATAACCATCCCTTTGATACCGTAAGCTTTTGCTAATAGTTCAAAATCTGGCATCCCTAATTCCATATTAGAACAAGAGTAGCGTTCCCCGAAGAAAGCTTGTTGCCACTGCCGTACCATTCCTTGCCAACCGTTATTGATAATGACAGTTTTTACAGCAATACCATAATGTGCCAGAGTTCCTAATTCTTGTAAGTTCATTTGGAAGCTAGCATCACCACTAATGCAAATAACATCTTCTGTTGGTAAGGCTACTTTTGCCCCCATAGCAGCAGGCATACCAAAACCCATAGTACCCAACCCCGAACTAGAAATCCAGCGACGAGGGCCATTTTTGAGAAACTGGGCTGCCCACATTTGGTGTTGTCCTACATCTGTTGTGTAATAAGCATTAGGGGCTTGATTTGCCAACTCGACAATGACTTCTTGAGGAGAGATACTATGCTCAGGATGAGGTACAACGAGAGGATAGTCTTCTTGCCACAGATGAATTTTATCCAACCAGGATTTAGTCCGCTCTGAATTTGTGGCAATGTTTAACTCTTCGATCCTCTGCTTAATTTGCTCGAGTACTTTAGTTACATCTCCAACTATAGGTACTTCGGGAGCGCGATTTTTGCCTACTTCGGCAGGATCGATATCGATATGAATGACTTTGGCACAGGAAGCAAATTCATCTAATTTCCCTGTAACGCGATCGTCAAATCTCGCTCCTACGGCAATTAGTAAGTCACATTCACTAACAGCAAAGTTAGCATAGGCTGTGCCATGCATGCCTAACATACCCACCGATAAGGGATGATGTTCATCAAATGCACCCAATCCCATTAAAGTGGTAGTAACAGGAATTTGGAAATGCTCAGCTAGGGCTTTAATTTGTTCATGAGCATTCGCTGCGATCGCTCCACCACCTACATATAATAAAGGGCGATGGGAAGCTCTAATTAAGTCTATAGCTGCATTGATCTGGCGAGGATTACCTTTTACGGTAGGACGATAACCAGGTAAATTAGTATTTCCAGGTTCTATTGGTGTATAGTCAAATTCTTCTAAACCAACATCTTTGGGTACATCGATTAACACTACTCCAGGACGACCCGTACTGGCAATGTGAAAGGCTTCAGCCACAATTCTTGCCATGTCGCTGGCATGACGTACCACATAGGAATTTTTGACAACGGGAAGAGTGATCCCAAATATGTCTGTTTCCTGAAAGGCATCAGTACCAATAGCACCACGAGTAACTTGACCTGTTACCACTACCAGAGGAATAGAGTCCATTTGAGCAGTAGCGATACCTGTGACTAAATTAGTAGCCCCAGGACCAGAGGTAGCAAAACATACACCTACCTTGCCTGTGGCACGAGCATAACCATCTGCTGCATGGGAAGCACCTTGTTCGTGTCTAACCAAGATGTGTTGGATATCTCCCCTTGCCTCTGCACGGTATAACTCGTCATAGATCGGTAAAATAGCACCGCCAGGATAGCCAAAAATGTATTCAACACCGTGACGACACAAACTATCGATAAGAGCAAACGCGCCTGTGTGACGCTGAGGGATTGTAATTGATTGTGAGCTTTGAGGAACGCTAGTAGAAACCACTTGACAAACCGTCTAATCTAATTAGAGTATTTTATATATAAAATTGTCACCTATGATGCAATAGATCGTTAATAATTTAGGTATATTTAAATTTTCTTAGCTTAAGTGACCGCGGAATGCGGTCACCGCAGGCTCCGTCGTTTTACGGCGGAGTAACGGTGACTGCCTTTTTACTTAGACTTGCAATTATACACCTATTTTAAGCGAAAAAAATTTGTAAAAATTCAGCTACAGAACAACGTATTTTCATCCCTGGACTTTTTACCCACCAACCCACAGTAGTATTTGGCGATCGCCATAAGTCTAGATGAGCTACTTCTGGATCGGCATAAAAGCTACTATCTCCTTGACCAAGTATGGCTGAACTCCAGTGAGTAAAATAGTCATGGCTGAGACGATAAACAGGAAAGTTATTTACTATGGGCATCCCCCAACCATCAAAAGCAAAAAAAGCTTTGACTTTTCCCCCATTCTTTTGCCACCATAAAGCTGCACCAATTCCACCGACAACACCAGCACTAAAACAGATCAATATTATAGGCGGGGTATTCCTAGGAGAATGATAATGTTTGTCTAACCATTGATACACAGCTACAGGAGAATAAGGAGCATAATTCTGAGTTGGTAAAATTGACCATTTATGTTCGACAAAGCGATCGCTATTGTCCTTGAGATTCTTAATAAAACTGTCAGTCAAACTAGAATTATGAATTCCAGGGCAAACGATTACATCATAATTATTTAAATGATTATCAATATTAATCTTTAGCAACCTACAATGACTTTTCTTTATAATAAGGCATTTATAACCATAGCTTCGCCAGAAATCAAAATATTAGTAGATTTTTATAGTCAATTGTTAGCTCAAGAACCTAATCCTTATATTCCTAACATTTATGCAGAATTTGATTTATTGGGATTGAGTTTAGGGATTTTTAAGCCCAAACAAGAATCTTTAGAAGAATTTGCCAATTCTCAAAATAGTACTGTTAGTATTTGTTTAGAAGTTGAAGATTTAGCAGACACAATAGAGCATTTAGTTGCTATAGAATATCCTCCTCCAGGAAAAATTATTTCTGCTTCTCATGGTCAAGAAATTTATGCTTATGATCCCTGTGGTAATCGTTTAATTCTGCATCAATCAAAGTCTTAGAAAAGTTCTCAAGCTTATGAATGAGATCTGGTTTTATCTTGATTTTTATCGATAATTGAAATGTATATCACTGATTTAAAAAATTTGATTTTTATTTATTATTGGCGATCGAATGTATAATTCAAAACATTTTTTATCTTTAAACTTTTAATTAATTAAAATCAGTGGTAGTTTGACATTAACAAGATCTACAATTAGATTTATATTGCCATTTTTTTGTGATACTTAAATTGTATCTTTATATACATTTGTATCTAGCTCGTATCCAGAGGATAGTATATAATGACAGAACCTTTTAGATTTGCTGACACTCCAGTTAGTAGTATCGAAGATTTACTTAAACTATGCCAACAGTTTCCTGATGAAGCTGTCAATTATCTTATTAGAGAAGATTTTGAAAAATGGTTGGCTTATGTGGGCAAAACCAAGTTGGCTAACTATGCACAACAGGCTCGTCAATCTTCCGTAAGTAATGAGGAGAAGTTACAGCTTTTTATTGCTAATTGTCAACGAACAAGTACAAATACAGTCAGAAAACAGCCAGAAAAATCGCAAGAATCAGTTAATTTTGTCACTAAAATTTTTCAAAGTATGAAAAGCATTTTTGTTGGTAACAAACAAAATACTCAAGAACAAAAATTATCAACAAAATGAAAGTAGCTATCAGTCAATTAGAGTTTGTCTGAGAAATACATATAATTTATACTAATTCCCCCAAATTCTCTAAGATTGGGGGACTTTTATTATTTGTGCCCTACGACTTAAAAATTTAACATTTTTGTAGTTAATCTTCATACCAACTAGAACGCCAAGCAACTTCAGCTTGCACCTGAGCATATTCTTTTTGTAAACTATAGTAGTTCTGGCGTATTTTATCTACTTTTTTAAGTAAATTACGAATTTGATTACGTTTAGCGTTTAGGCTAGCATTAGCAAATTCGATTTCTGATAAACGCAAACGCAATAAACTAATTTGAGTAACCTTTGTGGGTTTTTGTTGTTTGTCTTTTTCGGTTTCGATCGCTAAATTAAGAATATTAGCTAAATGATTAAATCTGCTGCTTGAAGAGCCACCACTTTCTGCTTGAATTGCTACATCGAGAACTTTGTTAGGTAAACGGTCGGGAATTATGTGAGCATCTTGCATGAATTTATTGGCTTCTCTAGAGAGAGAATCTAACGACTTTTTAATTTTAAATTCTATTTTTTGTTGCCATCGAATTAAACTTTCAGGATTATTAGGATCATTACTTCCTTGGGGTTCTATTTTATTAAGCTCAGAGGATAAACTTTGTAATTGACTAATGATTTCTTTTGCTTCTTCTGAAGGATGTCGAGCTTTTTCATCTGTTTCTACTGTATTCAATTCATTAGCAATTTTATCCTCTTCTTTTGATTCTTCACTTAGAGGTAAATTCTTGATTATTTCTTCAACTATATTTACATCACTCTCTTCCTCCAATTGCTCACGATTGTTTAGACAATTTAGCAAGGAAGATTCCAGATCTTTACCTAAACTTCTGAGAGATTGTTGTAGCTTTTCCCGTTGTCTTAAAGATAAACTTAAAAAGGAGTCTGGATAAATTTGAGTACATAGTTGATAACTAGCTAAGATAAGCTGTTGTCTTGTATCTTGACCTAGTTGCTCTATATATTCGCCATATAAACTTTTTAGTTCTTGAGTAAATTCAGCTACTGTTTCTTCAAGATTTTGTAGATCTTGTTCGATTTGCTGAATGGATTTTGCCATTACTTATAATCTTCAGCAATAAGTTTACTTATCCAAGGTAACATTTCGATAGAAGTAAGAAGCGATCGCTCCTAACATAATTAATTATATAGCGATCGCTTTTAATTATTGGCTCGGCTTATATTCTTTACTTTTTACCTGTTTGAGCAGCTACTTCTTCGGCGAAATTACTTTCTTTTTTCTCAATGCCTTCTCCCAGGACAAAACGAGTAAAGCGACGTACCTGAATATTTTCTCCTAGTTGAGCAACGCTTTGCTTAACTAGCTCTTCTACCGTAATACTTTGGTCGCGAATATAAGGCTGAGGCATTAAAGATATTTCTTTAAGACGCTTATCAACTCTACCCTGGACAATCTTTTCTTTAATCTTGTCTGGTTTGCCTTCTAAGTCATCCCTACCCATTTCGATTTCTTTTTCTTTTTCAGCTACTTCGGCAGGAATATCATCTACCTTGACGTATTCTACGTTAGGGCAAGCAGCAATCTGCATAGCAATATTCCGCACTAGAGCTTGAAACTCTTCCCTACGAGCAACAAAATCTGTTTCACAGTTAACTTCAACTAGTACCCCAATACGACCACCAGTATGAATATAACTGTCAACCAAACCTTCTGCTGCAATACGACCTTCTTTTTTACCTGCAGACATAATACCCTTTTGTCTGAGCCATTCAATGGCTTTTTCCATATCACCATCGCTTTCAGCGAGAGCTTTTTTGCAGTCCATCATGCCCGCGCCAGTCTTTTCGCGGAGTTCCTTAACCAGTTTTGCTGATATTTGCGCCATTTTCTAGTACCTGTCTCTATATAGTTAATGATTACAAAACGACTTAATTGTTGGTGTTATTTTCTTGATTAAGCAACCTTAAGGGTCGCTTAGTCAAGATTTTAAGGTTTATTTATTCTTCACTATCGTCTGATGTTGCAACTTCATCAACGATTTCATCAACAACTTCTTCGGTATCTTCATAATCTTCAGCGTAATCAGCTTCTTCTATTCCTTCTTCAAACTCTTCATAGTCGTCTTGATTATCAGGTTGACCATGATGACCTTCATAGATAGCATCACACAGCTTACCAACTATGAGTTTGATAGAGCGAATTGCATCATCATTAGCAGGAATAGGAATGTCAACTAATTCGGGGTCGCAGTTAGTATCTAAAATAGAAACAATCGGAATTCCTAATTTCTGGCATTCCATAATGGCATTGTATTCTCTTTTCTGATCGACAATAACCACAATATCAGGGACTTTCCGCATCATTTTAATGCCACTCAGATATTTCTGAAGCTTTCCTAACTCACGACGCATTACAGAAGCTTCTTTTTTTGGTCTTTTGTCGATGCTACCGCTTTCTTCTAAACGTTCTAATTCTTTTAGTCTTTCAACTCTACCTTTGATAGTCTCCCAGTTAGTGAGCATTCCTCCTAACCATCTTTGGTTGACATAGTAAGCTCCACAACGATTAGCTTCTTGAGCAATAATTCCTGCTGCTTGGCGTTTTGTACCTACAAACAAAACTTTTCTACCTTTTTCTGATAGAGAGCGCATATATTCATAAGCTTCTTCAATCAATTGGGCTGTTTGCACCAAGTCAATGATGTGTACACCATTGCGAGCAGTAAAGATATAGGTAGACATTTTAGGGTTCCAACGTCGGGTCTGATGCCCAAAGTGAACTCCTGATTCTAATAGTTCAGCAAGTGAAACAACTGGCATATTCTTTTTCTCCTTATTCGGGTTTATCCTCCATTCAGGTGGATTTTCTCTCTAGAAAACACCCGAAATCCTGAATGTGCGATTTTGACAACTTTTCTAGCATAGCAGATAATATTATTCTTCTCCTATTGCTTTTGAAAGGATTTTAGTCGAATCAGGAAAAGTATATTTTCAGGTCGAGGGATGCTCTCGGCTAGAGAGCATAGCCAATCGACCTGTTGATAATCAGATTAGGCGTAAAATCTGTAAGGCTGGCAAGCAAAAAATAACCAGCCAGCACTTAATCAATAATTAATTCTTCTCTACAGGAATTTGAATCTCAGTAACGTATTGGGATTGATCTCCATCTCTTTCATATTGTAGGTATAGTTCACGGGTAGAACCCATCACTTGATAGCCGTTTTTCTCTACCCACTCTATTAATTTGTTGTAGGCTTGTCCAAGACTAGAAAACGAACCTTTATGGACAACACAAGCCATGGTTTCTATTCCTGGTAATTCATACACCCATATGTGTTCGTTACTAGGAATCTTTTGGAAAATAGGTGCAGCAACTTCTACAGGAATATTACGATCTCTCAGTTTAGTTTCATGATAGATAGCGATGCCACAGCCAACTTTTTTCAATCCTTGACTATAAACATAATTATAGGTTCGATCGAAAAGGCGATCGAAGATAGGTTCGCAGTCTTGATAATTAGGAATAACTCCTAAGGTTGCAGCTACTAATTGTGATTCTGTGGGTTTAAGGATAACTTCGTAGTTAGACATTTTTTTCTCCTGTTCTAATTCTTGTAAACGCATTTCCACTCGTGCTAATCTACTTTGGTCTTCTAATAACCTTTGCTCAATCTCTAACTTTCTTAGACGCAACATTCCGCGAATTTCCCCAGAAGAGATGTTTTCATCAAGTAAACGACTTATCTCTTCTAAAGAAAATCCCAATTCTTTAAAAACAAGAATTTGGTTGAGACGAGGTAGTTGAGTTGCAGAATAGTAACGATAACCATTACAGTCATCTACATGAGCAGGTTTAAGCAAACCCAGACGATCATAGAGACGTAGTGCTTTGGTAGAAACACGACTAAGTTGGGCAAAGTCACTAATTCTGAGCATGAATAACTCCTCAAAAAGTGCTACTTTGATTGAACACTTTGCCCCAAGGGAAAAGTCAAGCTTCGATCGACAACTTTAAGCTGTAAGCTACAAGCCTTTTGGGTTCGACAGTTCTTATGCAATAACTAATAATGCTGTTCGACCATGGTTTATAGCTATATGCGCCTAACCCAACCTAGATCGGCATTTAATTTTTGTTTAACAAACAGTCTCTAAGACTTTGACCAACTTAGAATTTACTCACATTTTCTTCATAGTTTTTGTTTACGTTGAAAGCAAAGCTTAATTATGAAAACTAAGTTTGTTTAGCACTATTTTATGGTTGAGTATCTATTCTAGGGATATCTAAAATTCATCAGACAAAATTCAAAAATTTATTGGGACTGTCTCTAGTTTGGATTACAAAACTTAATTACCAAGTCCGATCGACACTAGAAACAATCAAAATCTCAATTTATCGTGAAATATCAGTTATTTTTCAAGCCCAAAGATAGGTTTGCTATAGCTTCCATCATAACCGCTATCCTTTTTGCTGGAGCATTCTCAGCCTACTATTTTGCTGGTTCGCGAGTCGATCGCAATGCTGATAAGCCAGCTTATGAAACTCTAGTACTTCCCCAATCAGTGGCAGCAATTGGTTATTTAGAACCTCAAGGCGAAGTAATTAAGGTATCAGCATCAGCTTTTCGGGAAGGTACAAAAGTCGAACAACTTTTAGTTAAAAGAGGCGAACATATTACTAAAGGTCAAACTATTGCTATTCTCGATGATAAACCACGCCTACAGGCTATTCTCGAACAAGCTCAAAAGCAAGTACTAGCAAATCAGGCTCGTTTAGCTCAAGTGAAAGCTGGAGCAAAGAAAGGGGAGATAGAAGCCCAAAATGCTAAATTTCAAGAGATCCAAGCTGAATTAGTTGGACAGATTAATAGCCAGACTGCTAGTATTGCTAGTTTAAAAGCTCAACTACAAGGACAAACTAATTCCCAACAGGCAAATATTGACAGGCTCAAGGCTGAATTAGTCAATGCTACCAAAGAGTGTCAGCGATATGAATTTTTGCTAGCAGATGGAGCGATCGCTACTTCCGAAAGAGACCGAATTTGTTTACTGCAAGAAACTACTGAAAAACAACTAACAGCAGCAGAGGTTAATTTAATTGAAATTAAAGAAACTCTAGCACAACAAATTAGCGAGGCTGAAGCTAACTTAGGACGCACTAAAACAACTTTAACTAAGCAAATTAATCAAGCCGAAGCTAGTTTACAAGCGATCGCTGAAGTTCGAGCTGTAGATGTGTCCGTCGCTCAAGCTGAATTAGAGGTTGCTGAAGCTGCGGTAAATAAAGCGCGAGCAGATTTAGAATTAGCTTACGTCAAGTCGCCAATTGAAGGGCAAATTCTGGAAATTAATACTTGGCCAGGGGAAATGGTAGATAATACCGAAGGTATCGTAGAAGTAGGCAATACCAAAAATATGTACGTAGTTGCCGAAGTCTACGAAACGGAGATCGCTCGCATCCGCATCGGTCAAACAGCAATTATCACTAGCGACGGAATTAGACCCAAACTGACTGGAACTATAGATGATATTGGGTTGCAAATTGGCACTAAAGATGTTCTGGGTACAGATCCCGTAGCAGATGTAGATGCCAGGGTTGTAGAGGTCAAAATTCGTTTGAATCCTGAAGATAGCAAAAAAGTAGCTAATTTAACTAACTTACAGGTAGACGTGATGATCAAAACCTCCAAACAGATACAGTTTAGAGATTAAGCAAATGTCCGATCGTTTATTTACTGCTTGGTTACAACTAAAATATCAAAAAATTCGTTTTTTGATCGCACTTTCGGGCGTAGTTTTTGCCGTTGTAATCATCTTTATGCAATTGGGTATGCGTGATGCTTTGTTTGACAGTGCAGTTCGTTTTCACAACGGTTTACAGGGAGACTGTTTTATTATTAGCTCTCGCTCGACAAATTTGGCTGACATGGAAAGTTTTTCTCAACGGCGTTTGTCTCAAGCTCTAGCTTTTGAAGAGGTTGAATATGTCAATCCGATTTATTTTAGTTTTGTCCAGTGGAAAAATCCCGAATCGAGAAATTCTTGGCGTGGTATTGGGATGTTTGGTTTTGACCTCAGACACCAAACCTTCGATTTACCTGGAATTAAATCTAATCTAGATCGACTTCAGCTAATCGATACAGTCTTATTCGACCGCGATTCTCGAACCGAATATGGCTCTATAGTAGAAAAATTCGAGGGAGATAATTCTGTAATTACTGAAGTAAGTAATCGTCGCGTTAAAGTAGTAGGTTTATTTAAGTTAGGAACTTCTTTCGCTTTTGATGGCAATATCGTTACTAGCGATCTTAATTTTTTACGAATTTCTAATACCAGAGAAAAAGGCTTTATTGATATTGGTTTAATTAAATTGAAAGCAGGTACTGACCCAGAAACATTTAAAATTAAGCTACAAAAATATTTACCTCAAGATGTTAAAGTTTTTACCAAACAAGAATTTATTAACTTTGAACAAAACTATTGGCAAACTAGCACTTCTATTGGCTTTACATTCAATTTGAATGTCGCCTTAAGCTTTATTGTTGGAGCTGTTGTAGTTTACCAGATACTTTATACCAATGTTTCCGAACATCTCAAAGAATTCGCTACTTTAAAAGCGATCGGTTACAGTCATCGATATTTATTAAATATAGTTTTTCAACAAGCCTTAATTATTGGATCGTTGGGCTATATTCCAGGATTTGCGATCGCGATCTTTATGTATAAATTTGCCCAACAAGCTACTTTATTACCGATTGAGATGACTGGGCAAAGAGCAATAAATATTTTAGTTGCCACAATTATTATGTGTTTGATTGCTGGGGTTTCTGCGGTGAGGAAAATGAAATCTGCCAATCCAGCCGATATCTTTTGATTGAGGGGAATCATGAACCCGATAACTATCCGCGATTTAAATTATTATTTCGGCAAAAAATCTTTAGCCAGACAAGTTTTATGTGACATCAAACTTGAAATTGAGGCAGGTGAAATTGTAATTCTAACTGGTCCTTCGGGGTCGGGTAAAACTACCCTCTTAACTTTAATTGGCGGACTGCGATCGGTGCAATCGGGAAGCTTGTGTACCTTAGGTAAAGAGTTATTTCAAGCCAGTGAAGCAGAATTAGTTAAACTCAGAGGTCAAATTGGCTATATCTTTCAGGCTCACAATCTTTTACCCTTTATGACTGCCCAACAAAACGTGCAGATGTCTCTGGAATTACAGCAGGATTTAAGCGGTCTCCAGGTAGTTGATAAAGCACAAGCGATGCTAGCAGCAGTTGGTTTAGTAGAAAAAGCTCACTACTATCCTGATAATCTTTCGGGTGGTCAGAAACAAAGGGTGGCGATCGCCAGAGCTTTAGCCAATCAACCTAAGTTGATTTTAGCCGATGAACCTACGGCTGCTTTAGATAGTAAAAGTGGTCGAGAAGTTGTCAACATCATGTATCATTTAGTCAAAGAAAATCACTCGACGATTTTGTTAGTAACTCACGATGCGCGAATTTTAGACATAGCCGATCGCATTATTTATATGGAGGATGGTCGTTTAGTCAGGAGAAATGCCGTATTGTAACTACTTTAGTAGTCTCAAAGAGGAAGCACGAATGACTAGTTTTTAGCATCTTACATCGATGTTCAGCATTACCCCTTCACCAACACCCTGAATCGCAACAGGAACTATGTTTTACTCTATGTTACTCAACTCTACAATGTTGTCGTTTTTGGAGGACAATAGAGATAGATAGAGGACAATAGTACTTATCTTCAGATTGTCTCACTATCCAAAAAAATAGTTTAAAGTTCGGAAGTGAGAATCATGATGAATTCTAAATTAGTGACTGATACGCTTAAAACTACTGTCAGTTTATTATTGATGGGGGGAATTTGGCTATTACCTTTGCCTCTGGTAATTGATACAGTTCCCACTCCCAGAGGTACTGCTCAAAGTTCCTCGTTCTTTGAGGATGAAGGACGGTCAGATGGTGAAATTTTCCAACGATCAGAACAGGAACCCCGAGAACCCGTTTCCCTAGAAATTTCTGACTCGGTTTATGAAATAACAATAACAAATAATTCGAGCTTGGACTGGGAGATTGAAACTCGAAGTCAAGACTGGCTTAATCTTAATCGAGGGGATGGTTCTAAAGATATAGTCCAAGTTGTCATCTTTCGATTTTAAAACATCGCCAGGGGGTGAAGAATTATGAATTTTGGACTGACATCGATCGCTTTATTGTGTTGTTGCATTTTACTAATGTGTATCCATGGTTGTGCGGGAGAATTACCCTCCAATTACTCTGGAATTCGAGAACAAAGCTCTAATTCACCTATAGAGCAATTTGAATTACAGCGTAGGCAAATGGTGGAATATCAACTGCGCAATCGTAGTATAAGAGATGAACGAGTTTTAGCAGCCATGTCTAAAGTACCTCGCCATCAATTTGTTGATTCATCTTGGCGGGATTTAGCCTATAGCGATCGCCCTTTACCTATTGGTCATAGCCAGACCATTTCTCAACCTTACATAGTTGCTTACATGACTGAAACTGCCGAGATTGCCCCAGAGGACAAAGTGTTAGAAATTGGTACTGGTTGTGGATATCAGGCAGCGATACTAGGGGAAATAGCCAAAGAAGTATATTCGATCGAGATTATTCCTCAACTGGCGGAAAAAGCTCGCCGAACTCTCGGTCAACTAGGTTACGAGAATATCGAAGTCAAAACTGGTGATGGATACCAAGGCTGGACAGAACATGCTCCCTACGATGCAATTATAGTCACCGCTGCTCCAGAACACATCCCCCAACTCTTAATCGATCAACTAGCAATTAATGGAAAAATGGTAATTCCTGTGGGTAAATGGTATCAGGACATAGTTGTGTTGACTAAAACAAAGGATAGGATAGTTGAAGAAAGAACTCTTCCAGTTCGTTTTGTACCAATGAGACGAAAATTCCTAGAATGGTGAACTAACAATGGTCTCGGCAGGAAAGCAGAGAGAACAGTTCTGATGAGAGATGAAATTTTGCAGGGACGCTACGCAATTGAGCGACAACTGAGAAAACACGCTGGACGACAAACACTACTAGCAAGAGATTTGGCAACTCAAGAATTAGTGGTCATCAAACTGTTGACTTTTGGTAATGACTTTGAATGGCAGGATTTGAAACTGTTTGCCAGAGAAGCTCAAATTCTTCAAGAACTTTCTCATCCAGCAATTCCCTGCTATCTGGACTACTTTGAGCTAAATTTACCTGATTTAAAAGGTTTTGCTCTGGTACAAACCTATATCCCCGCTAGGTCTTTGTCAGAACACCTGCAAGCAGGACGTACTTTTAGCGAAGTAGAAGTTAAGCAAATCGCTAAAGCTCTTTTAGAGGTGCTAATTTACCTTCACGAAAGGCTTCCTCCCGTCATTCACCGCGATCTCAAAGCTAGTAATGTCTTGCTGGGCGCACCGCGAAGCGGATCTCTTCGAGATCGCTCTGGTGAGCATGTTGGTCAAGTATATCTAGTTGATTTTGGCTCTGTCAGGGGTCTCTCGGATGGAAGCTCCGAGAGCTGCGCTGACTTCGTCAAAACTGCTGTGGCGCAACAAGATGGAAGCATAACAGTAGTCGGAACTTATGGTTATATGCCACCAGAACAATTTGGGGGACGTGCCGTTCCTGCCACCGATCTTTATGGTCTGGGAGCAACCTTGATTCATCTGGTAACAGGAAGTCATCCTGCTGATTTGCTCCAGGATGACATGAAAATTCAGTTTGAACAACTGGTGAATCTTAGTCCTGCTTTCCTTAACTGGTTGAAGTGGCTGACAGAACCCAGTTTAAAGCGTCGTTCAGCTTCGGCGCGAGAAGCACTGCAAGCTTTAGATAACTTGTCTTCGCGTCAGTTCTCTTTAGTTGTTTGCCAACCAGAGTACAGCCGAATTCAATTAGTCAAGCAAGAGGAGCGGTTAGAAATTACCATCCCTCCTGCTGGCTTTAGTTTTCGACTGGGGTTTCTGTGCGGTTTCGATTTGATTTGGCTTTCGGTGCTAATTAATTGGACTATTTCTGTTTGGGGAGAGCCTTCACTGATATTGTTTCCTATATTTCACTGGGCATTTGGTATTTGGATTTTCTTAGCAATTCTCTTTACCTTGTTTGGCAAGATCCGTTTCTGTCTCACTCCAGAAAAGATTTCTTTGACTTACGAGTTATTAGGGTTGAAGTATACTTTTCCTCGTCCGGGACAAAGACAGGATATTGACAAACTGGAGGTTGTCGAGCGACAAGTTGTCCGTTCTCGAGGAGCTATAAAGGAACGAGTTAAAGGGAGTGTCCCTTCTCAGTTAGTTATTTGGACAGTCAAACGCAAGTATGTACTGGGACGGAATGCTTTTACTCAATGGTTGCGAATCAGCCGAAGACGAGTTCTTCATGCTTCAGAACTAGATTGGTTGGCTCAAGAACTCAGCGATTGGTTGGAGTTACCAATTAGTAGGAAATAGATGGGAAACAGTTTTGTTTCTTTGACACAACTTTCACAAGTTTCTCATGATTTTTTTCTACACATTTAGATAAGAAGCGTAAGCGAGAAGCAAGATAATGCAATTTTTTTGGGGTATACTGCTCACAATATTGACTACATAGCTCAAAATTGAGAAGGATTAGACAATTTGAACGCAAATAAAATCTAGCGAGTTAAAGTGAAAAATGTTAGATAAAGAGGGTATCAAAAACTATGTACAACTATATAGAGGTTGCTGAAAAAGTAATAGAAAAAAATTCCAAAAATCACCTTGTTTAAAAGATAAGTTTTTCTATGAAAAACTAGGCTTTAATATCAGCTTTGTCAATAGAATAATCAA
>JASJDI010000103.1 GCA_030065155.1 Xenococcaceae cyanobacterium MO_188.B29 | reverse complement strand
TATATGTCTTTCAACTTGTCTCATTCTTTTTATTTAATTGACATTTACATTATCTCATAGAATGAAATTTATTAATTCAAATATTTGACTATATTTAAGGATATTTGACTATATTTTTATTGAATGTTTATCATACCATATCCAATAAACCTATATAACCCCCTGTCGCCTCTCCTAACACCTTCATCATCCTCTTTCCATTCAGATTAGAAGCCACAGGTAACTTTAAAATTTCTTTTTCCCAAATAGTTACAGCATCAACAAAATCATTTCCCGACAACTTACCGAAACGATGACAGGCACGAAAACGATTGTATACTTGCTCATCTTTCTTAATTACTGCATCTAATCTATCTGTTCCTACCAAAACTACAAAGAAAACTGGCAATTGAGAGCCTTCGGTCTTTTAGCCGAAGGATGAAAATAAGTAAAAGGCTTTAGCCTTACGTATCTTTGATCATGCCGAACGTTGAGTCTCAATGTAACGCTTAACCACATCGGTACTAACTTGACCTGTTGACCCCACAAAATAACTAGGACTCCACAAACAAGGTAGTTTTTTCAGGTCGGGAAATTCCTGTCTTAAGTATCTCGATGCACGACCTTTAATCCATCTAATTATCTGAGAAGGACTTTCATGAGTTGGTGCATTAACAAACAAATGTACATGGTCAGGCATAATTTCGAGGGCGATTAACTGCCATCCATGCTCTTTGACCACTTCAAATATTATTTCTTGTAGTCTTTTAGCCACATCTTTAATCAAGACTGCTTTTCTTCTTTTAGGGCAAAAAACAAAGTGATAATTCAGCGACGAAACCGAGCCTTTCTCATGCCTGTACTCGTAATCCTTTTTTGCTAATTTAGCCATCAAAATTTATATTTTAAAATAGTCTTTACGACTATCATAATATACATGAGCTATCAATACAGAACCCAAAAAATACTCTTAACTGGCAAGATTGAGGATGAGGCAGAAGCTTGCTTGCTTTGGCTATCTCATCAATCCAATAGCCTTTATAACTCTGCTTTATTTGCAGTGAGGCAAGCTCATTTTGATAGTTGCGATAGTCGGACTTTCTTTGACCAAAATGATTTGTATCGGATTGCTTTTAAAGACCGATACGTTAAAGTCAGTTATGCTCAACTCTGCAAAGACTTTAAGACCAACAAGCACTATCTAGCTCTAGGAGGACAACAAGGACAGCAGTGTTTAAAATCTGTAGTTGAAGCTGTAACTAGCTATAATAAGCTACTGCAACAATACTGGCAGAGGGAGATTAACGATAAACCTCGTATCCCCAACTATCGTAAGTCTAGAGGACTATATCAAGTCGCTTTTCCCGCCCAAGCTGTTACTTATGACGAGTATGAAGGTACTTGCAAACTAGCTATTAGCAAAGAATGTAAACCGCAATTAATCAATCAAGAATTAATTCTCCCTGGCGGTTACGGTTTTACTGTTGAGCAATTAGCGGAGGTCAGAATTGTTCCTACTTGTGGTCAATTATGGGCAGAATATGTTTACAAGGTAGAGGAGAAAACAGCACCTAACTTAGATTACTCCCAAGCTTTAGGTATTGACCCTGGAGTTAGCAATTGGTTGACTTGTTGTAGTAATACAGGCAAAAGCTTTATTGTTTGTGGGCGTAAAATTAAATCCATCAACCAACGCTATAACAAGGCAGTTGCTCAATATAAGCAGGGCAAATCCGAGTTTTACTGGGATGATTATCTTGACCAAATAACTCATAAACGATCTGGTCAAATCAGAGATTCAGTTAACAAAGCTGCACGCTTTATCATTAATTATTGCCTCAATCATCATATTGGCAATATCGTTTTTGGTTGGGGGCAAGGGGTTAAAACTGAATCCAACTTAGGAAAACGGAATAATCAGAACTTTGTCCAAATTCCCACGGCTAGACTGAAACAGAGAATTCAAGAGCTAGCTGAATCTGTAGGAATTATCTTCACACAAACAGAGGAGGCGTATACTTCAAAGAGTGATTTTCTCGCAGAAGATTTGTTATTTAAGTTTGGTGAAAAACCCAAGGAATATAAATTTTCAGGCAGAAGAATTACTAGAGGTACTTACAAAAGTAAGTTCGGATTAATCAGTGCAGATGCCCTGGGAGCAATTAATTGCCTCAAAAAAGTAGCGATACAGCTAGGAATCTCTCTAGCCGAGGTCGGTAGGGAATGTTTGACAGTTCCCCAACGATATGACTTATCTTGCTTAAATAAATCTTATCGTAAGCGCGTAGAGACAATCCTTCAGGTTGTCTCGTAGCATCAGCTTGGAATCCTGTCTCTTTCAAAGGCAGGAGATGTCAAAGCAATATTGAGCTTGTCAAAAATATCTCTAACTTCAGCAAAAGTCTTGGGTTTTAAACGATCCGCCTCATCAATAATCAACATCTCTACACCACAGCTTGTCAATACTCGCAGCATTCGATCTCTAATCTCTGCCACAGTTCCCTTAGTCATTTGATATTTAAGATGCTCGATAATCGCCTTAAATAAATCCTTTGCTCCACACTCTTGAGGAATTTGAATATACACTACTGGTACGATTGGCGGTTTTCCTACTTCTTGAATAGGCTTGTGTCTTAATCTATATGAATTACAAGCAATAGTTTTACCCAGTCCTCGATTCTCCTACTACCCTACATGACTGTTTTGCTTGGCGTTTTCCCTCCAGCCATTCATGCAAAACCTCTACCTGCTTTAAAGT
Organism: Xenococcaceae cyanobacterium MO_188.B29; assembly: GCA_030065155.1. Lineage (GTDB taxonomy): Bacteria > Cyanobacteriota > Cyanobacteriia > Cyanobacteriales > Xenococcaceae > JASJDJ01. Next base: position 15,665 of record JASJDI010000103.1, on the reverse strand, counting down.
AACGATATTTTTCTTATTTAAACGCTTAATCTCAGCTTGTAGTCGATCGCTTGGTAATTTAATGTTTCCTAGCTGTTTGGCTACTGTTTTGGCATCTGGTGCAGTCATAATCTAAAATCCATAATCATCTATTAAATCTTCGTAATCTAATACTTCTACTTGAGGAGTTTCTCTGATTGTTGGTGTGACCTCTTCTTCAATTTCATTGATATTTTGAGTCTGAATAATCTTTTTCTGAACTGATAACTTTGCTTGCTCTTCTTTTTGTCTTTCCTTACGAGTTTTCTTATCTGGTGGAGTAAATAAAGAGCGATCGCGAATCTCATTCAAAATCGAGCGATTGCTAATTGTTTTACCTGCTTTCCGCACCTTGTGACTACTAGCTTTTGCTTCATCAAGAGAAAGAGTTTCAGTTTCTAAATTCTGAGCATAAGCACGAGCCAGAAATACCTCTTTATTGTCTTCCTGGCGATAAACCAAAACCTCTGTAATATCCCTCGGTTCATAGCGCAGAATAACTGTTTCACCTACATAGCCAGCCAAATACTCGCCACGATACATCAGATTCTCGAATTGAACATAGCCACCTCTTTGTATCCTTCGTCTAGCTTGCTTCATCAGACAGATATCTAAATCTCTAACCGAGAGAATATCTGGTGCAGCTATCAAACCCGACTCCCATCTTTGAAACCGAGTTTGATCTCCCATTCGCGCATCGAGACGTTGATTATAGTTATCCACAATGTAGCGAATAATGTGTCTTTCTAAATCTCGCAAAGTAAGACAAGCTTCTTTCTCTGCATCTTCTGGACGCTCCCGTACATTTGAGCTTGTATATCCTGGTAAGGTTGAAAATAGTTCGGTATTAAATGTCTTAAAAGGACGTTCGACAATTCCTCCCTCACTAGGGCGATCGCGCAAATGGCAAACAAAACCTAACTGTACCCCAATCTGATTCAAATGATTGGAACGAAAATCTTTACCGCCATCGGTATAAAAATGTTGTGGTAAACCATAAGTCCCCCATTCTTCATGCAGCCCGTATTCTGCTCCATAATGCTTTGTTAAAATAGCGTGACGTAAAGCTAAAGCTACTACTTGGGAACTGGGAGCATCAAAACCCAGATTAATTCCCATAATGCAACGGGAATAGGTATCGATAACGGTTGTCAGCCAAGGACGACTTAGAAGTTCACCATACTTATCTACTAGCAATACATCAGCGCGAGTATGGTCGCATTGCCAGACATGATTGCTGTACTCTACTGATAAATCTTGTCCCGCACGAGTTTTTACCGATAACTGAGTACCTCGCCAACCAGGAGAACGAATACTTTTGGCTTGTTTTTTCTTGTCTATTAATGGTTTCAAAACTCGATATACGGTCATGTGAGAAGGAGCTTTGATACCTAATTCTTGAGCTTTGACTTGAGTTCTCAAAAACACTTGCTTTGGTGTAATTCTCTTACTTCCTTTATTGCCATCCTGGTAAGTCTTGAGGATAAATTTCTCTAATTCATCACTAATTCGATGGCTTCCTTTATCGGAACGTTTGGTTTGAGTCAGTCCAGCTAAACCTGACTCTTCCCATTTCTTGACCAATCTTTGTACCGTTCTTTTCAATTTACCCAGTTTTTCTGCTGCTTCTCTTAACCTTTTACCATAGGTAGCGCGATCGCATGGTTCTAGAAGAGTTTGAATCACCTCTAGTTTTAGCTGTGCTTCTTTATCTAGTTCGGCGACAACTTCGTTTGTTTCTCGCTCTATTTGAGAGTTTTTATCTTCAATGGAATCCAACATTTTTTACAATTATGTTTAATTGAAACATATAAGTATTTTAAAGACAAAATGACGAATAGTTTGTTAATAAACGTTAAAAAACCGAAAATATTCCCTTTTGAGATAGTGACACTTATTTTGTTATCAATCTGGAAAATGCCATCTAATTTGTTAACAATTTCCCATTGAATTTTGTAGCGATATAATCGAAATGATCGAGCAAAAGTCTCTTATTTGCAAGGGTTTAAGACTAATAATGACTAGATGACAATATTTTGTTAAGACGACAAATAAAGTGTTAATGTACATTTCTTCTAAGGCAGAGGGCAGACGGCAGACGGCAGACGGCAGAGGGAGGATTCAACCTTCTGCCTCCTGCCTCCTGCCCTCTACCTTCTAAAATATGCTTGGGACTAATCTCGTAAACCTGCTCGATCAACATGGGAGAAGGGCAAAGCCTAATTGTTGAATTTCGCTCAACCTTTGATAGTTCTGCCATTGAACCAACCATGAGGGCAGGATCTCTAGCTGCACTGCCCAGGTAGTTCCCTCAGCTTTTTTGCCAGTGCGCTTGCCATTATTTAAAATAGGTCTTTTGATTTTGATTTTGGTTCGGCTCAGTTTATAGGGGATTAAATTAAAGGTCTGGGGAGACGCAAAAGGAGGTGTCTTTATCGACCCGAATTGCTGCTCATAAGCTTGTAGCTTTTGAGTGATGCCAACTAAATCTGAGTACGAATGCACCGACAGGCAACCCAGCCTATTCAATCCTGCTTCGAGCAACTCTGGCACGTAAAAATACAAGTTGCCAGTTTTAGAGCATTTATGAGGGCAATCTTCCAGCGTCCCCGCTACGGGGCAGGGTTTATTAGATGAGATCGCTCTCTTTCTTTTGTGACCGAAAGGATCTTGATACTCCTGCATCTGGAGGTAGATTGAGGAGCGATCGCACTTGTGAATCAAGCCACTAGCATTGTGTAACTCCATCGCACAGTCAAAGGCGCGATCGATGGAGTTGTAAGCGGGTAGAATGGTAATCCATTCCAACAGGAAAGCATCTACCGTGTTCTTTATGGGATAATTTTGGGCGAGCAAACGTTTAATTTGCTCGTTCTTTGTTTCGAGTCGAAACAGATTATGAAGATCTTTACCAAAGCGGTTCTTTTCTTTTTTTGCTCCTTTGTAAAGACGAAAGTCCACTCGCGGTTGAATACGAGTAAGGGTTTGAGGGTCGTTGATTCCGTTGATTGGCATGATTGAATATTGAAGATTAAAACCTGGTTCGATCGAGAAACAGAGAATCTAGATCGATGGAAATGTCAAAAGGCTTCCTCAAGTTTAGAACCCCTTCCCTTTGAAACGTATTCGTTTCGTAGATGCCGTCTATCAGATCGAAGGCAGTAAATTTTTTCTCCCCAGGATCGACAATCCAATAATGCTCGATCTTGCGGGCAGCATATTCGACCTTTTTGTACCGATAATCCCTATCTCTGGCTTCTTTCCCTGGAGAAACTATTTCGATTACAAGCAAAGGTGGCAACATATCTATGTCGATAATTGAAGTGTTTTTCGCCACCACTTCTTGCAGCCCCTCTTCGGAGAGTACCGTAACGTCGGGGATTCTCGAATTGACCTTGCTGCCAGAAATAACGATCTCTGTCTTATTGGAGACTCTACTCCAACCTATTATATCGGCTATCTGTGCCATTAAAAATAAGGCTATCTGCACATTTTGATAACTCTCTGGGGGCATTTCAACTATTTCTCCTGCTATTAATTCGTAGGGAAATTCAAGCTCGTTTTCTCGTTCCAAATATTCTTGATAAGTAAAAGTTTCTCGATTCATTTTTTTTCGCTCATCTCGATCGATATTTTTCTCTTTATTTAATTTTGGCAAAGTGTCAAAGTGAACCTTTGCCAACAATGCTAAAACTTTTCAAGCAGCCAAGGATGTTCTGGAACAACAAATCCCTTCCCCCAGTCGATCATTAACACGGGGAGATAATTGTGAACCACCTTCTCTGTCACGATACCCATCGCATTATTCTTGCGAGAGAGGTGAAAGACCGCATCTCCAACATTGGTCAAAATCCAGTTAGCCCGCCCGATCGCCTTTCTTTCCTCCAATTTTAGAGAAAGGATATCGATCGCGCCTAACCATTGGAGATAGGCTCTAGTGAGATCTTTAAAAGAAATGAAGGACGCACGGAGCGAACTGCCGATACTGAAATAAATCCAAGTAACCTTGCTCCTACCACACTGTCTGATCCAGCGTAGGATAGTGGCTTTTCTGCCGTTGAACAGAAAACCAAGTACTTGGTTGAATTGGTTGTCGAATAATGGCTGATTAATCATCTTTGACCTCCTTGTTGCGCAGGGAGGTCAGGGGATTGATTACTTGTTGAATACCTTGTTATCATGGGATCGTGGACTCCTTTAAATAGGGATAAGCGACTTAGGCTAAAGCGATTGTTTACCCTGCTAAAAGTTTGCAATCGTTTTAGCTATAAACCCATGTTACCATGGGATGCCACCTTAAGACCAACTTTTTTTAAAATGGGAAATAGACAAACTCCTAATTCGATTGCCACTCAGTTCAAAACTGATAGAGAAGAGCCTTGTACGGCTCAAGTCGCTATCAGAATTCCTCCATCTCTGAAATCTCGACTGAAAAATATAGATAACTGGCAAGAACAAGCAAGGCAAGCCTTAGAAAAGATTGCCGATCTGAAATCTGCTTAAAGCTGATAGCTAATAGCTAACAGCTTTACTCTTGCGACAGGCTATAGACATCTCTCTACATTGCCAAGTCGATCGCTCTAAAACTTTTGCTCAATTAAATAGACAACATTAGCTCTTTTAAAAAAGTAGAGCGGGCGGGCGGTAGACTGGACTAATTAGATTCCAAGAGCAAGGATGAAGAAAACTCGATCGATACCAAAGGAACTAATCGAGGACAAAGCACATAAAATCTGGCAAAAACGCGATCTTGAAGGAAAAGAGGGAACTGCTGAAGGCGATTGGCTCGAAGCAAAAGAGTATTTAGAAAAGCATTATCTGAGAGTCATCTTTTTGTGGAAAGTAAATACTCCAGTGCGATGGTTTCGGAACTTCTGGGGTCTATTTAGGGATACCGATAGTCGTAATTTCGCCTTAGATGTAGTTAAAACCTTTATCTATTTCATTGCCCCAGCAATCCCATCTTGATATACTTGGGTTTCAGTTATTTTTTAGTTTTGGTGTAAATCCGCTACTTTACAAGAGAACTTTTTTCCCACAAAACTATCCTTTCAGTTTGCGTAGGTCATGACTTGAGTTCAGCAATGCAACAACTACATTTTCTGTTTAATTAGATCGATCGCTTGACTAACACTTTCTGGCAATACTACTACTAAATTACCAGTATTAGCTTGATTTAGACCAGTTTTAATAGCTTGAGTTTCATCGAGAATAGTCTCAAAATGAGCTTGAGGATTTTCTTGATAAATACCTTTAGCAATTAAGTCAGCTACTTCTCCTCTGTTTCTGCCCCTAGTATCTTCATCTTCTTTGATAATAATACGATCGAAGATTTGAGCAGAGATTTTACCAAGTAAGATTAAATCTTCATCACGGCGATCTCCAGGGCCTCCTACTATCCCAATTCTCTCTCCTTGCCAATTGCGCACAAAATCACCTACAGCCTGATAGCCATGGGGATTATGGGCATAATCTACTAAAACATGATATTCACCTAAATCAAACAGATTCATTCTGCCTGGAGTTTGGTCTGCCGAAGGTTGAAAAGTTCTCACTCCACGGCGAATCACTTCAATGTCTACTCCTTGAGCAAAAGCAGCTAAACAAGCAGCTAGAGCATTGGCAATCATAAAAGGAGCCATTCCTCTCATCGTCACAGGAAGATTAACTGCTTTTTCAATTCTTAGAGTCCACTGACCTTCTAAAATCGAAAGATAACCGTTTTCATAGATTGCAGCTAAACCATCACGGCGGATGTGTTCTTTAATAATGGGGTTATCTGGTTTCATGGAGAAATAGGCTACTTTACAATTAACCCTTTCTGCCATTGCTGCTACTAAAGGATCATCTGCATTGAGAATTGCATAACCCCCAGGTTTGACCGTTTCTGCCACTACACTTTTGACTTGTGCCATTTGCTCGATGGTTTGGATATCACCTAAACCTAAATGATCGGCAGCAACGTTTAATACAATACCAATGTCACAACTATCAAAAGCTAATCCTGAACGCAAAATTCCACCCCGCGCCGATTCTAGCACTGCTACTTCTACCGTAGGGTCTTTGAGAATTACCCCAGCACTATAAGGACCAGTATTATCACCTTTTTCAACTAAATATCCATCAATATAAATCCCGTCAGTGGTTGTATAACCAACTACTTGTCCTGTTTGTTGATATATATGAGCAGTTATACGGGTAGTAGTAGTTTTGCCATTGGTGCCTGTTATGGCAACAATGGGGATTCTACTAACCATATTGTCAGGAAATAGCATTTCCAACACTGGCGCAGCAATATTACGGGGTAGTCCAATGCTAGGAGAAGCATGCATCCGAAAACCTGGAGCAGCATTAACTTCAACTATCACTCCATCTACTTCTCTTAGAGGTTTGGTAATATCGGGGGTAACAACATCTATTCCGGCAATATCTAAACCGATTATTTTAGCTACTCTTTCTGCTAACCAAATATTCTCAGGATGAATATCTTCTGTGCGATCGATCGCAATACCACCAGTGCTAAGATTAGCTGTTGCTCTTAGATAAGCTTTTTCTCCTTCAGGCAAGACGGTACTCATTTCATAGCCTTGCTTGGCTAGTACATCTAAAGAAGTGCGATCGACTGTAATTTTGGTCAAAATATTATCATGACCATCTCCTCGATTGGGGTCAAGATTAGTAATTGCGATTAACTCTTCAATGGTAGAGTTTCCATCTCCAATTACGTGGGCAGGAATTCTCTCTGCTACAGCCACCAATTTCCCATTAATTACTAAAACACGATGGTCACTGCCACGGTAGTAACGTTCTACAATTACTGATTTAGTTTTAGAAGCAGCACTGGCTAAGTCGTAAGCTTCTTCTGCATCTGACCAATTATTGATATTAATGGTAATTCCTCTACCATGATTGCCATCTAGTGGTTTAATCACAATCGGATAGCCACCTACATTTTCAATAGCATCTTTTAATTCATCTAGATATTGTATTACTGTACCTTTCGGCACGGGAATTCCTGCATCTGCCAGAATTGTTTTTGTCCCTTCTTTGTCACAAGCCAATTCCACAGCTAAAATACCTGATTTTTCGGTTAAAGTTGCCTGAATTCTTTTCTGTCTAACTCCATAACCTAGCTGTAGCATTGCTCTAGCACTTAACCACATCCAGGGAATTTTTCTGGCTTCTGCTTCTTTGATAATAGTTTCTGTACTTGGGCCAAGAGCAGTATTAGTATGTAAGTCTCTAAGATCTTCTAAATCTTTAGCTAGTTCTTCAAGAGGATAATCTCCTGTTGCGACGATCGAATTACACAATCTAACCGCAGCCCTAGCAGCATAACGCCCTGCTTGTTCTTCTACATACTCAAAAACCACATTGTATACACTAGGCTCGGCAGTTTCTCTGGTACGACCAAAACCCACAGGCATCCCTGCTAATTCTTGTAATTCTAGAGCCACGTGTTCAAAGATATGACCCATATAAGTGCCTTCTTGAACTCGCTCCAAAAATCCTCCCCGATGACCACGAGAACAATAGTGTTCGATCAGACTAGGCAATACCTTAATTAACCCATCATAGAAGCCAGGCATCTCATTAGAAGGCTTTCCTGCCAATTCTTCTAAATCGAGGCGCACCTGGATTAGTTTATGTCGTCGAATACTCCAATAATTTGGGCCACGTAAGGTTTGGGTTTTAAGAATTCTCATCTCTGCTTGCTTTTAGACTTTAGATGCGGAATCGGGAAGAAGCCTTTACTTCTAGTTTCTCGTTGTCAGAGGTTAAACTACTGTCCATGGTGAACATTTATCCAAATATTCAGATTAGCGAAAATTACCATCCAGAGGAAGTAAGTAAGTCAAGTTTTCCTGATTTTTAATCTGTATTAGTCATTAATTTAACTAATATAGATTTAAGCCAGAGGTTTTTTATGTTGTAGGTCATAGCGATCGCCGTGGCATAATACATGTAAACGTAAGTTGTGAATATTCAGAGATTCATTGCCATGAACTTGTGAGTGATTAGTATGAGTAATGTGATGAGCATCGATTATCGTCACAGTGCCTTTACCCATGACTTGAATAATGCCATCTGAATCAAACATAGCGCAGGTATCCTCATCAATACCAACACCGAGTAGATTAGGATGACCTGAGATCGCACTCAGTAAACGAGCTAAACGATTACGATTGTAAAAATGCTGATCTACTAGTACTTCAGGAATAATACCCAATCCCATCGCCATATCAACTAAAGCTCGATTAGGAGATTCTCCACTACTACCACCAGCAATCATTTGATAACCCATCACTGCTGCCCCCGCGCTTGTCCCTGCCAAGGTAATTTCTTTAGCTCTGACTCTTTGAATTATTCTATCCATTAAGGGCGTATCTGCAAGCAGTCCACACAAGCGTAGTTGATCCCCACCAGTCATAAATACGCCTGTACACTCTTCGACAAATTCGAGAAAGTTGCTATCATTGCCCTGATCTCGATCGCGAACATCTAAAACTTTGACATATTTTGCGCCCATCTCCTCAAAAATCCGCAGATAGCGATCGCCAATTAAGACTGGTTCACGAGAAGCAGAAGGGATAATAGCAATTTTGGCATCAATACCACCAGAACGAGCAAAAAAAGTGTGGAGTATTTCTCGTCCATGTACTTTATCTTCAGCACCACCAATAACTAAAATGGCGGTTAAGGTAGATTGTGATTGGGGGGATAAGTTTGATTTAGTTTCTATCTTCTGCATAATTGAGTTTTGCGGACATTAAAGATTATATACTTCTTTTTTGTTACAATAGCGGTGCTGATAAATACATTACTCAGTTAGATCGACTTTTCCTAGCTAACCTTGATTGAAGTATTGATTTTTTTGGTTTTAGATTTAACAATATCAGAGATTTTTGGTTAAATGTTGTTAAAGTTGATAATGCTGTCTTTCGTTTTTTTGACTTAGATTATTTACAAGATTCAATTCTGTGCATTTTGACGTTATCACTTTATTTCCTGACTTTTTCACCTCTCCCCTCCATTCTGGTTTAATTGGTAGAGCCTTAGCCAAGCAAATTGCTCAAGTTAATTTGATTAACCCCCGCGATTTTACTACCGATAAACATCACCGTGTTGACGATGAACCCTATGGTGGTGGAGTAGGCATGTTACTTAAACCTGAACCTATTTTTGCTGCTGTTGAATCTTTAGCAATGTTACCAAGAAAAGAGATTATTTTAATGTCTCCTCAAGGTGAATCTCTCAATCAACCATTATTGCAAGAATTGGCTCGCAATTACGATCAATTAATCTTAATTTGTGGACATTATGAAGGGGTAGACGAAAGAGTCCGCCAGCATCTAGTGACTAGGGAAATTTCTCTAGGAGATTTTGTTTTGACTTGTGGCGAAATTCCGGCACTAACTATTATTAATGGTGTTACTCGACTTTTGTCAGGAACAGTAGGTAAAGCAGAATCCCTGAAAACCGAAAGTTTTGAGGCAGATTTGCTTGATTATCCTCAATATACTAGACCAGCAGAATTTCGTGGTTGGTCAGTACCAGAAGTATTACGTTCGGGAAATCATCAAGCGATCGCCACTTGGCGCAAACAAGCACAAATCAATAGAACTCGCGATCGTCGTCCCGATTTATGGGCAAAATGGCAAGAGAAAAATACTTAAGAGCGAAATTCTAGTTTAATCCGTAATTCCTAACTGTTTGAGGGCAGACTCGGCAGCGCGTTTTTCTGCTTCCTGTTTACGACGACCTTTTCCAGCACCATAAATTTTACCTTTAACTGATACCTGAGCCGTAAATTCTTTGGCATGATCTGGTCCTGATTCAGCGATAATAGTATAAATTGGATTTTCTTTTTGATTAGCTAATGCCCAATGTTGAAAACGATTTTTAGCATCGACAAAATTAGTAGTTTCATTATTAGGTTGAGTGTTCACCAATTCTTCAGCTAAAGATATGAATAGGGGTTGAATATAATTACGGACAGCTTCGATCCCTGCATCCAAAAAATAAGCTCCGATTATTGCTTCAAAGGTATCATTGAGCAAAGAAGGATTTTCTCTTCCTCTATCTTTTTCTGCTCCTTTTCCTAAGCGCATCAATTCTCCCAATTTCAGCTTTTTACCTAATTTGCTTAACTGCTGTTCATCTACTAATTTAGAACGCAACCTGGTCAACTGAGCTTCGCTCATATAAGGATACAGTTTATAAAGCATTTCTCCTACCAAAAACCCTAAAACTGCATCTCCCAGAAATTCTAAACGTTCATTGTGTTCTTGGACATCGGGATTTTCATTGACATAAGAGCGATGAGTTAAAGCTTGCTCAAAAAGCTGGCGATCGCTAATCGGGGGAAGTGTTCGGTACATAATTCCAATATATTAATTTTTGTAAAGAAAGGCATAATTTACTTAGTTTTTTTCAGATTCAGAAATAGGGACACATAAGGTTTAGAGCCTCAATATATTCAGATTGTCAATTTCTCTAGCATGACGAAAGTTCTATTTATAGGTTGTTTTGATGATAGCAGAGCTAATGATAAATATAAGCTGATTAAACAACTTCTAATAGAAGCTCAAGAGCAAGAAAAATTATCAGTTCAGCGTAATCTAATCTTACTCAGAATCGTCAATATTGTTTTGCTTATGCGACCTATTTGCCGTAAATTTAACGGTCAACCTTTAGATAGAGTTTATCAAGAACTATATGATTCAATCAAAGGAAAACTTTTGCAAGAAATAAGTAAAGAGTTAACAGAATATAATCCTAGCAATATAGTTGTCAGTGAATGGGTTAAAAGAATACAAAATCAAGTATTTAAACAAGTATTAAATGATGAACAGTTAAAAAAACTAGGAATAGAAGCACAAAAATATCCTCCTAAAAGCGCATTAAGAGGACATGCTTTAACCGAACTAATTCGATCGATTCAACTATCTGGCAAATTATATCATCCTCATCAAGAAAAGTTTCCTGCTCAACTTTATCAATTACTATATGAAGAAGCTCTGACCGAAACTTTAACTTATATTTGTTTGAACATTGATAAATATGATCCTAATAGAGGCAATAAAAAATTCATGAACTGGGTGAATTTTCGCCTAGACAGACTAATTTTTGATTGTTACCGTAGATTTAATTATTTACCAGATAGACAACTACCTTCTCTTCAAGATATAGAGCAAATATATCAACAAGAAAGGCAACCTTTTTTATCTGAGTTAATTTATCAATATATAGAAGAGGATACTGACAATGTTTTTAAATCAACCCATATCAGAAATAATCAAAATGCAAATTTTCAAAATATAGCTTTAGCTAGATTTTCTGGACAAAATTGGGAACAAATTTCTGAAGAATTAGATATTTCTATTTCTACTCTTAGTAGTTTTTTTCAACGTTGTTGTCAAAGATTTGCTTCTTTGCTACAAGAAGAACTACAAGAATAGATTAATTCTATAACAAAATATAATTATGCTCGAACTGATGACCAAGTCTATAATGTCTAGAATCCCCATAGGGATAGAAGCTCACAAGCAAGCAAAAAAATTTAGTCTCCATCAAGCAAATCAAAAGAAGGCTAAACAAGTTTATTTAAATACTTTAACGGTATGGAGTGTTAAAACTTATCTTAATATTTTAGGATGGGAAACTAGCTTAGAAACTAGTGATAGTTGGAATCCTATGCTTCAATCTTTGATGGATGTAGCAGATTTAGATATTCCTAATTGTGGAAAGTTAGAGTGCAGAAAAACACAAGCAAAAACTAACTGGATAAATATACCAGCAGAAGTCTGGTTTGAGAGAATTGGTTATATTGCAGTAGAGTTAAACCAATCTTTACGGGAAGCATCAATATTAGGATTTGTCAGTCAATTACGGGAGGGAAAAATATTTTTAGCTGAATTACAATCTCTTGATGAGCTATCTCTTTATCTCGATCGCCAAAGACAAAGACAACAATTAGTATTATCTAAACCTGTACAATTAAGTCAGTGGTTAGAAGGAGTTTTTGAACTTAGTTGGAAACAGCCAGAACAATTAGCTTTACCCAAAAATACATTTTCTTTTCGTAGCTCTTCTCAACTTATTGTTAGCAAAACAGATAGTTTAACTAATGATGCTGGTGTAACTCGTGTTAAATTAATAGAAATACAGTCTATTTCTATTACTAATCAAATAGCTCTTATTCTAAATATTAAATCGCAAAAAAATCAAGAACTTGAGATTTCAGTCAAAGTATCTCCTACCTATATTTGTACTACATTGCCTTATGGATTAGAAATAATGGTATTAGATGAAAGAGAGAAACTAATGATGCAAGCTCAAGCCAAAGAAACGGAAAGTATAGAGTTTCGCTTTAGTGGAGAGATAGGAGAAAAATTTAGCATTCAAGTATCTTTACATAACTTTACTAAAATTGAAACTTTTATTATTTAAAATCGCCAACTTTGATTATTTTGCTTTAATTTAGCATTCTTATATATATAAACAAAAACTCTTACTTTCTCTGCTCAATCTCAAGTAATAACTTAAATGCGTAACAACTTACTTCAAGGCTAATTGATGTAAACTTTCTCCTTGAAAACCCAAGTGTAGCAAGCCCCTCTGTTAATGGCGCAATGGGTAGCAGTACTATCAAAGTTAGATAAAAAAGGCAAAAACCAACTTGACAGAGGGGTTTTTTTTATTTAAAATAATTACGAATCGTAACGTTAATTTAAAATACAGGCAATGAGTATACAAAATAAAAAAGTTTGGTTTATTACTGGTAGTTCCACAGGATTCGGTCGTACTTTAGCTGAAACTGTATTAAAGAATGGAGATCGTATTATTGCCACTGCACGTAAACCAGAACAACTACAGGATTTAATTGCTCAATATCCCGAAACAGCTTTGGCATTACGTCTAGATGTTACTGAAAAAGCAGAAATTAAAACAACAATAGAACAAGCAGTCGCCAAATTTGGTCAGATTGATGTTTTAGTTAACAATGCTGGCTATGGTTTAATTGGTGCATTAGAAGAAGTCAGCGACGAGCAAATTAAGCGTAATTTTGATACTAATTTATTCGGTGCGATCGATGTAATTAGAGCTATGCTTCCTGTAATGAGATCGCAACAAAGGGGACACATTATTAATATGTCGGCGATCGCAGGATTTACTAACGAACTAGGGTTTTCGATTTACGGCGGTGCTAAATTTGCTCTCGAAGGAGTATCAGAAGCCTTGCAGGGGGAAGTTGCACCCTTAGGAATAAAAGTCACTATAGTCGAACCTGGCCCTTTTCGTACTGATTTTATCGGACGTTCTCTCGATCGCGTAGAGGAACAGATGGATGCTTATCAAGACACTGTAGGTAAGTTTCTCAATTTCTTGAATAATATTGAAGGTAAACAACCAGGCGATCCTCAAAAAGCTGCCGAGGCAATTATTCAGGTGGTTAACTCTCCCAACCCACCTTTAAGACTGGTACTCGGAAAATACGCTTATACCAAATTCCGTCAAAAAATTGAGTCTCTTACAACAGAATTAGATGCTTGGGAAGCAGTTGCAGCTAACACAGATTTTGCCTAAAAAATTGCCATACAGCTTTCTAAAAAGGTTTTTTGAAAATTTGAATTATAAGACGTTGAGTATTTTCAGGAGATTGAATAATGAATACAGGCAAATTCAACAAAATTGTTCAGTTTAGAAATCCAATTTGGTTGATAATATCAGCTTTTATAATCTTTAGCGCGATTGATACAAAAGCGGAAATAGAACCGTCTCAAAACATCAAGCAGAGTCAATCAATTCAGATAAGTCAAAAGAGTTCAACTAATCAAAATCAAGTAGAAACAGAGGTTCGTGAATTTATTAGTGCTTGGGGTGAAGCTTGGAGTCCCAAAGAAAAGACTGCTGAATTTACTCGTACCTCCATTGAACCTTTTTATCTGCAAAGTGAAGAATTATTAGGGTTTGATTTTACCGATGCCAAGTCAAGAACTGTTTTCAAAGGGGTGCAGATTCATCACAATACTTGGGAAGCTTTTGTTCGTAGTTATGATTACTGGACTTTTACCCCTGTAACAGCAAGTATTCGGGTATATCCTCAATCAGATAATGCAGCAGCAGCCACTTTATACGTAGATAACTACGGGAGAAAACCTGACGGAACGGAGTTTAATGCACGCGCCCACGCTACTTTACTATTAGAAAAACAGGATGGTAGTTGGGTAATTGTCCATGAAAATATTTGGGGTCCTGTAAACGAATAACTGAATAGAAAAGACAGCAATCGATCGCCTGATGATTTTCTGGAAAATATGCTCAAATTAGGCGCAGAACCCGCTTATGTTCATTGTATCTATACTCAGTTCAAACTTAATATTGCTAACAAAATCCCTGATGCTGATAAAACCTTTGACAATTTTGAAACAATTACAGGACGCAAACCTAATACTTGGCGAGAATTTGTTGTCAAACACCGTGAATAATTGATTTACTAATTGACGAGGTAAAAATAATGGCAAGCAAACAAAACAAAATAGCATTAGTTACAGGTGGTAATCGTGGCATCGGATATTCCATCGCCCAAGGATTATTAGCCAAAGGATACCAAGTAATTATTACGGCACGTTCTTTAGAGAAAGCTCAACAAGCTGTCGAAAAGCTACAGGGAATAGCAATTCCTATCGAATTAGATGTCAGCGACGATCGCTCGATCGAACAAGCAGTAGCAACTATCAATCAAAAAGTCGATCGTCTAGATGTATTAGTTAACAATGCAGGAATTTATCCCGATAATAACGTTGATATTCTTACAGTCTCTCGTGAAGTATTAGATTCAGCAATGAATACCAATACCTTTGGAGTAATTCAGATGGTACAAGCAGTTTTACCACTCTTGGAAAAATCTGAGGATGCGAGAGTAATTAATGTTTCTAGTGGGATGGGATCTTTAGGTGGTTTAACAACTACTGCACCGAGTTATTGTCTTTCCAAGCTGGCATTAAACGGTGTGACAATTATGCTATCGCAATCTTTAAGTTCTAAAGGAATTGTTGTCAATTCTATGTGTCCTGGTTGGGTTAAAACCGATATGGGTGGTACTTCTGCACCAAGAACACCCGAACAGGGGGCAGATACAGCGATTTGGTTAGCTACAGAGGCTTCACGTCATGAGACTGGTAAATTCTGGCGCGATAGAACTGAAATTTCTTATTAATCACCTAAAATCCCACGCATAAATAACGTGGGATGAGTTACTCAATTTAATTAGTACGGAAACGAGCTAATTCCTTACCTGTTTTGGCATCATAAGCGTGTACGGTACAAACTAAACAGGAATCAAAAGAACGAGCTACGTGACCTACTTCTACAGGATCGCTAGTATTGGCAACAGGTGTACCCACTAAGGCTTCTTCAATAGGCCCTTTGACTCCTTGACCGTCTCTGGGTCCTACATTCCAAGTAGTGGGGGCTATAATTTGGTAATTTTTGATCTTGCCCTTTTTGATTTCGATCCAGTGACAGAGTGCGCCTCGACTAGCTTCGGTAGCACCCCAACCCCTTCCTTCTTTTTCAGTGGGTTTGATGTACCAGGGTTCTTGTAAATGAAATTCTCGCAAACAACGTTCTGCTTGACGGTA
>JASJDI010000102.1 GCA_030065155.1 Xenococcaceae cyanobacterium MO_188.B29 | reverse complement strand
GATTCATGACTCTCGTTTCCTGTCTTTTTAAGCTATTGACAGATTTAATTTAGCGAGAGTTTTTCTTTTTGCTGTTCGCGATCGCAATTATTTAGACTTTTCAGACATCCTCTAACTATCTATAATGTGCTAACTACTACTCTAATAAGGGTAGCTCTTAGTTAAGGATATTGACGACTGAGGATGATCTGACCGTCAGATAACTGATAAGCTTCTTTGGGTTCAAGAGTTGCTTGAGAATTATTTTCTGTAACAAGAATTCTTGCGTGGGAGTAGTGGTCTGACAATTTTGAAATGATGAGTTGATACCAATTCCAAAAAATAATGCTACACATCGCTTCCCGCGTCTCCGTATCTCCGCGTCAATCATTTTTAGCCAACTTAAATCGAAATGGTATGAGATAAGACAAGCAGTGCGCGGGGATGAGGAGACTTCAACCAATTACAGACAACTGTTGGCAGCACTCGGGTCAAACCAGAAAAGTTCCCCTATCCACCCCTGCTGAGGTTTCTGCAGCTAAGGAAGCGATCGAGCTATCCCTCAATTCAAACTTGGTAGAGTAGTAGTATCATCAGAGATAATTAGTTCTGTATTTTTTTGTAAACGTCTTCAATGTTTCTAAGCTTAGTTAGATAATTGATCTTGATAAGAAGCCAAAACTTGGATGGATATGTTACTACATCCCTAGTCCCTAATTATACCTTTTGATTTTTGACTGTCTAGTGTGCGTTAATCGCGCAAGGGGTGCACTGCTTTTAACTTTTGACTTTTAACTTCTACCCCAAAGAAGCTATAGTCAATTCTTGAATACTTCACTAAAAATTGATACAAATTACTAGTCAATTTATGAAATCTTAGTTAAAAGTAGGTCATATTGTAAATCATAAACACGAGAGTTTAGTTGAATGAGAATTTTAGTAACTGGTGGTGCTGGATTTATTGGTTCCCATCTAATCGATCGATTAATGACTCAAGGACATGAAGTTTTATGTCTTGATAATTTTTATACTGGTCATAAGCGGAATATAGTGAAGTGGCTTAATCATCCTTATTTTGAATTAATTCGTCATGATATTACCGAACCTATCCGCCTAGAAGTAGATCAGGTATATCATCTTGCTTGTCCTGCTTCTCCAGTTCACTATCAATATAATCCTGTCAAGACTATTAAAACCAACGTAATGGGAACATTAAATATGTTGGGATTAGCTAAAAGAGTTAAGGCAAGATTTTTATTGGCATCCACTTCAGAAGTATATGGCGATCCTAGCGTTCACCCTCAACCCGAAGAATATCGAGGAAATGTCAACTGTATTGGCATTCGTAGCTGTTACGACGAAGGTAAACGTGTAGCAGAAACTCTTGCTTTTGATTACCATCGTCAAAATCAGGTTGATATTCGCGTCGCTAGAATTTTTAACACTTATGGGCCAAGAATGTTAGAACGCGATGGTAGGGTAGTTAGTAATTTTGTTGCTCAAGCTTTACAGGGTATTCCTCTAACGGTATACGGTGATGGTTCACAAACTCGCAGTTTCTGCTATGTTTCAGATCTAGTAGAAGGATTAATACGATTAATGAATGGTGAATACATTGGACCTGTTAATTTAGGTAATCCAGATGAATACACTATTCTGCAATTAGCTAAAACCATTCAAGCAATGGTTAATCCTGATGCTGAATTGGGGTTTAAACCTTTACCAGAAGATGATCCAAGACAAAGACAACCAGATATTACCCGTGCTAAAAATTGGTTGGGTTGGGAACCAACTATTCCTTTAAAAGAAGGATTAAAAATGACTATAGAAGATTTTCGCGATCGCATTGAGCAGAAAAAATCAGAAACATTAACTTTAGAGAAAATTCAATAGCAAATTATTGGAATTTTGCCGACTAACTAAGAGGAAAAAGAAATTAAAAGAGGATTAATTTTATGCGAGTTTGTGTTATCGGAACTGGATATGTTGGTTTAGTAACAGGTGTTTGTTTATCTCATATCGGACATGAAGTGATTTGTGTTGACAACAATGAAGAAAAAGTAAAGTTGATGCAATCAGGACAATCCCCTATCTATGAACCAGGCTTATCCGAATTGATGAAATCTTCTGCTGAGTCAGGGAGACTACATTTTACTTCAGACTTAGCCAAAGGAGTAAATCACGGTGAAATTCTCTTTATTGCAGTGGGAACTCCTCCTTTACCTACAGGAGAAAGCGATACTCGCTATGTAGAAGCTGTTGCCAGGGGAATCGGCAGTCATCTCAATGGTGGTTATAAAGTAATTGTTAATAAGTCTACTGTACCCATTGGTTCTGGTGACTGGGTAAGAATGATTGTACTAGAAGGTCTCGCCGAAAGACAAAAAACTTTAGTTACTGCCGGTGGTACTACTTCTGGTGAATTAGAAGCTAACTTTGATGTAGTTAGTAATCCAGAATTTTTACGGGAAGGTTCAGCAGTATATGATACTTTTAACCCAGACCGCATTGTTTTAGGTGGTAATAGCGAAAAAGCGATCGCGATGATGCAACAACTTTATCAGCCTCTGGTGGATAGAGTTGTTGCCGAAGACAAATCTTTACCTCCTGTACCAGTAGTAGTTACTGACTTGAGTTCAGCCGAAATGATTAAATATGCTGCTAACTCTTTCCTCGCTACTAAAATTAGTTTTATCAACGAAGTAGCTAATATTTGCGATCGCGTTGGTGCAGATGTAACTCAAGTTGCTAAGGGTATTGGTCTAGATTCTCGTATTGGTAGCAAGTTTCTCCAAGCTGGTCTTGGTTGGGGTGGTTCTTGTTTCCCCAAAGATGTATCGGCTTTAATCCATACTGCTGATGACTATGGTTATAATGCAGAACTACTTAAATCTGCGGTTAGCGTTAATAAACGTCAGCGTCAGATGATGTTAGAAAAGCTACAACAGGAATTAAAAATCCTCAAAGGAAAAACTGTTGGCTTACTTGGTTTAACTTTTAAACCAGATACCGATGATATGCGCGATGCACCAGCACTAGATTTGATCGAACAATTAAACCGTCTCGGTGCTAAAGTTAAAGCCTATGACCCCATTGTTTCTCAATCAGGTTTAAGTCACGGCTTATCTGGGGTAATTATTGAAACTGATGCAGAAATGTTAGCAGATGGTTGTGATGCTTTAGTTTTAGTTACTGACTGGAAAGAATTCCTTAAACTAGACTACGGTAAAATGGCGAAATTGATGACTAATAAAACCCTTATAGATGGTCGTAACTTCTTAGACAGAAAAGCTGTTGAAGAAGCTGGTTTCCGTTATGTGGGTATTGGTAGATAGTAAGTAGACCAATTGTCCCTAGTAGGGTGGGCATTTCCCACCTTACCTTCTTTCGAGTTTTCCTGGCATAAGTTTGTTAGCGTTGTCTATCTGTAAAGTACAGTAGATGTACAATTTAATTCACACTAGACGTTAAATATTTTTTTATGCTTCTCTAAACTCCGAACTCACATTTGATAAAGATGTCATTCCTTCATTAATTCCAGGTAAACTGGGCTGAGAACCTAAAGATACTTTTCCTTTGATTTGCTGCATCAAATTCGCCATTTCTAAGGCATTAAGAGCATAATTCCAACCTAGATTACCTTTAATACCTGCTCTTTCTAAGGCTTGTTGCATAGTATCTACAGTCAACACTCCAAAAATTACTGGCACACCAGTTTGAAAACTAGCTGCTGCAATACCTTTAGCTGCTTCTCCTGCAACGTAATCGAAATGGGGTGTTTGTCCGCGAATAACTGCGCCAAGGCAAATTACCGCATCATAATGACCAGAAATTGCCATTTGGCGAGCTACCATTGCTATTTCAAAACTACCAGGAACCCAGATATAATCTACTTGAGTGCCTTCAGGGTCTACATTAATACCATGCCGTTTAAGACAGTCTTGGCATCCAGATAATAATTTATCAGTAACGAGATCATTAAAGCGACCAATTACGATCGCGAAACGCAAAGAAGATGGAACTTGAGCAAAGCTTCCTTCAAAAACAGCCATAATTGCAAAGATGGATAATTAAATTGTTGGCACTCACAGTTTAGATTTTGACGAGATAGCGATCGCTAGTTTGATGGTAATCATCTTAATCGATCGCTATACTTTTAGTAACATAGCTATTAGACATTAACTCTTGGCTTTTGGCTTTAGCTAGTAGGCTAAGTTCATTGCCAGTTAACAGCTAACCGCTTTTGTTTATGGTTAACTGGTTCTTCTGAATTTAAATAACAAAAAAGTTTAAGACAGCAACTAAAACTACTAAAACAAGCCAAACCCCAGAACCAAGAAAAATCAAAGTTTTAGATTGATCCCAGTTTTGAGGAGAAGCATAAGCAACAGGAACACCAATTACCATCACAAAAGAAAATAATACTAAAGCAGTTAGCGTTAACTGGAACAGAAAAGTCATTTTTTTTCTCCTTAAACAATAAATTATGGTTGATAAGACCACTCAGACAAATTTTGGTTATCAATAAATTTTTCCTGAGTATTACGCTATCAAAAATTGGTTACTTCTGAACAGATTTATTTTTATGATAATAGTGAATACTGTTTAAAGATTTGTAAACTGAGATACTATATCTATAACCTTGGCAATCAATAATTGAAGACTGTGTCTAACTCACTTTCCCAAAGCTACTTTAATTTAATCGATCGCATTGTTGATATTACCCTCAAAGGTAAAATTCGCTCTAAAGCACAAGTATATCGAATGTTGCTTGAAGGAGTAGAAATAGGCACAGGAGAAGTTTTTGAACGCTGTCTTACTCAGCGCATGGAAACCACCAAAGCTCAACTAGAAACCAAACTCAAGGCTACTCGCATTTTAAGGGCTTTACAAACCATAGAAGGAGAATGGGTAAAATGGCAAAAGTCAAACCAAGCTACAGCAACTATCACTGCTGCTACTAAACAAATTATCTCTGCTTCGGACGAGGAGAGAATATTAACCTTTACCAAAGTAATCGATCTTAACCAAAACCAAACTCTCACAGCCAATCAATTAACCAAATTAGCTCAAGAGTTAAAAACCAACGCAGATAAAGCTAATTGTCAACAAATAGGTGAGGGAATTACTAACGGTTTACAATCTTTTACTACCCTAGAGGGAGATTTAATTAGCTGGATTTACGAAGCAACTAGCAATCTTGGCTTTGCCAGAGAAAAACCTAATCCCTGGCGAGTATGGGCGAAAAAAATAGATAGTCCCTTACCAAGACAATTATTTCAAACTCTATCTCAAAGTCAATCCCTAAATGATTTAGCAGGAATTTCTCGTCAAGTAGAATTACGGGCTTGGGTTGAATTGGCAATTCTGCTTCAATATTTACAAAGAGGTTTAGTTTCTTGGTTCGATCGACAACCTTATGATGCTAAATTTGGCAAAAAGCTTTCTTATAGTACCTTTCTTACCTTTGCTGCTATTTGGTGCGAATTAGGCAAAATTTTCTCAGCTAACAAGCAGGAATTAGGAGAAGCGTGTTTCCAGTTGATGCTGCAAATATTGCGTACTTTTGCCCGTCGAGATGATTTTCCTCTCTATAGTGGGATTTTTGTTTCTTTTGATGGAGAATATTTACAAAATACCTTAGAATACTTCAGTGAACCGCTTAAACACGTAGAAGGTACTCAAGAAAAAGCACGTATTCTCACTCTTCTTGCTTATTCTCAACGTACCTTAGGAAGATATCAGCAAGCGCAGATCTTTCATCAAGAAGCTTTAGACATTGCTCGTGAAGCAAAGGATCAACCTTGCGAAATTGCCAATCTTAATCATCTTAGTCGTACTTATGTTCAGCAAAAAGAATATGGCGAGGCTATTAATTACAGTCAAAGAGCTTTAATTCTCGCTCGTCAAGCAGGAGATAGATTAGGAGAAGCAAATGCTTTAGTTAATCTTGGTTACAGTAAAGTATTTTCTGCTCGTGAATTAGAAACTATGGACACAGAAAGCTACGGAGAGGCGATTCGTTATCTAGAACAAGGGGTAGAATTAGCAGAAAAACTAGGTGATATTCAGAGTCAATCTCTTGGTTGCAATAGTTTGGGGATTGCTTATGTAATTTTAGCTCAACCCACAGCAGCGATCGCTTCCTTAGAAAAAGGTGCAAAACTGGCACAGATATCGGGAGATGTATATTTACAGGGTTTAAGTTTTACTTATCTAGCAGAAGCCTATTACAGTATTGAAGATCAAGGCAGGGCAATTTACTACGGTTGTTTGAGTATGTATCTACTCAATCAGATCAACTCGGTAGAATGGCGACAATCTGCAGGGTTAATGGCAATTATTCAAGGACAAATAGGCGAAGAAGCTTTCTTTAATTTATTATCCCAATATCGATCGCAAGTTCTTCCTCTAATTGGGGTTGATGGTTATGATTATCTCTCTGAATTGTTGCAGGAATACAAAAATTCTTAAGTCATAAATCAAAACCAAAGAATATACCAATCGATCGATTTGGTTTACATTTAATGTGACTCCATCGGCAGGATTTAGCTTTGATTTTACAAGGCAAAATGCAAGGAAGAACACTGCTATGATTTTTGGCGGTGTTTTTCCCCATTATTATTAAACAAATTTTAATTGGAACTAAATTTTTGGGAAATTTTGCTAATTAACCAACTAGCAAATGCTCCTAAAAATAAAATACCGATCGCAGGATTAAATAGAGGTATCCAGAGTTTAAGCCATAAATCGAAACCAAGAGGAATGCCGATCGAACGACCGATAACCGCTAAGGCAAACCAAGCAAAAGCAAAAAATATTAAAAAGACATCGGCGATTAAAAAACGGTTGAGCCAAGTAACAATTTGTTCTTTCATCGATCAAATCCTATTCTTTATTGCCTTTTAATTAATTTACTACAGAGAGGGAAGGAGAAAGAAATTCCCTTTGCCAGCTATCTAAATCTGCTAAAGCGCGATCGCGATATTTGCCATAACGCTCTCTTTTATTCCGAATTCGGGTGGGTAGTGGGGGAATAATCCCAAAATTGGGAGGCATAGGTTGAAAACTTTTGGGTTCAGCCGAACTAATAAATTCAAATAATGCACCCATCATGGTAGTAGGGGGTATGGTAACAAGTTCTTGTCCTAAAACTAATCGGGCAGCATTAATTCCTGCCAAACAGCCTCCCGCAGCAGCAGCCGTATAACCTTCTGTGCCGACTAATTGTCCCGCAGCAAACAAGGTCTTACGAGTTTTAAATTGTAAAGTAGGATTTAATAACTGGGGTGAGTTAATAAAAGTATTGCGGTGCATTACTCCCATCCGCACAAATTCAGCATTTTCCAAGCCAGGAATTAGCCTAAATACTCGTTTTTGTTCTCCCCAACGCAAATTAGTTTGGAAACCTACCATATTCCATAATTGTCCTGCTTTATCTTCTTGACGTAGTTGTACCACTGCGTAAGGACGTTTATCTTTATTTTCTGGGGAACGGAAATCGCCTAGCCGAGAATCAAATAAGCCGACTGGTTTGAGAGGGCCATAGCGCATGGTGTCTTCTCCCCTTTGGGCTAATTCTTCGATGGGTAAACAACCTTCAAAGAATTTAGCTGTTTCTCGTTCAAAATCTTTTAATTCTGCTTGTTCGGCTTGAGACAATTCTTGCCAGAAATGAAGATATTGCTCTTTATTAAAGGGACAATTGAGATAAGCAGCCTCTCCCTTATCGTAACGAGAAGCTAAAAAAGCAACCTCTTGGTTAATCGATTCCCCAATAATAATTGGACTAGCAGCATCAAAAAAGCTGAGATACTCCATGCCTGTAAAACGCTGTAAATCTTCCGCTAAAGTAGGAGTAGTTAAAGGGCCTGTAGTGAGTACAACTACCCCATCTCTAGGAATTTCAGTAATTTCTCCCCGATTTAACTCAATCAGAGGATGATTTGCTAATGTTTCCGTTAATTCACTACTAAATACAGCGCGATCGACTGCTAAAGCACCCCCCGCAGGGACAGAATGTTTATCCGCAGTACTAATAATAATCGAATTAAAATGGCGCAATTCTTCGTGTAATAATCCTGCAGCGCGATCGCTTGCCATTGCCCCAAAAGAGTTACTACAAACTAGTTCTGCTAATTCTGCGGAATGATGGGCGGGAGAAGTCTTAACGGGACGCATTTCCCACAAGGTTACAGGTATTCCTGCCTGGGCAATTTGCCAAGCTGCTTCTGTCCCTGCTAAACCACCACCGATTACTTGTACTCTTTTCTGGGTCATACGTTGTTAGTTGTTAGTTGTTAGTTGTTAGTAATCAGTAATCAATAGTTTTTACTCTCTACTTTCTTCATGAACCCAAAGTAAACGTAATGCCAAGATAGCAAAACCAATGGCAGCGATCGCTTTAAGCAGTTTTTCGGGCAAAATTAAAGCAAAGCTTCCTCCTGCTAATACACCAAGAAAACTAGCCAAAATCAGGGCTACTGTTGAACCAATAAATACAGCGCGGGGATTTTGCGAACTTCCTCCCAGGGCGATCGCAGCTAATTGACTTTTATCACCAATTTCAGCTAAAAACACAGTGATAAAACTAAGTCCTAATAATTGCCAATCCATAAGTATTTATGCAAAGTTAATATTGTAAGTTGAAAACAGGCAGAGGGGCAGAGGTGCGGTCCTAAAGGATACCGCTTCGCATAAGGGGCAGGGGAGAAAGGGCAACCATAGTCATAACTAAAAATATCCAAACAAATAATGTTAGTTAATTTACTATATCGCTTACCAGCCAGGCAGTAATTACTAATAATAATGTTGCCACAGAGATATCAAGAGTTTTCGGTGTTAGTTTCTTTGACAGCCAGTAACCGACCAATACTCCCAGTAAACTAGTAGTAACTAGAGCGATCGCAGCACCCAAAAAGACAATCCAAGGCGATTGAGATTCTGCACTCATCAACAAAGTTACTAACTGGGTTTTATCTCCCATCTCTGCCAAGAAAATCGTAATAAAAGTAGAGCTAAAAACTGCCCAAAAACTCCACTGTTTTAGCTTTTGGGTTTGAGGATTTTCTGCCGACAATTCTAGATCGAGTTGATTATTATTTATCCTTTCTGTACTCTTCATTAATTGATTCACAAATCGGGATTTTAAGACTTTGGGTTCCGTAATACTTTATTGTAAGTTAATCTGCCAATAGGCAGAATTATGGCTGTAATCAGAGTAAGCAACCACAGCACTTGACAGATTTGGCTTTGCCAGAGAATTCCCATTTCTCCCCCACTAATAGCTAAGGCGCGACGCAAATTTTCTTCGAGTAATTCTCCCAAGACAAAACCGAGAATTAAAGGAATTAGAGAATATTCTAACTTGCGTAAAAAATAGCCAAATACACCGATCGCTAGCATTGATAGAACAGAAACAACGCTACCATGAACTGACAAAACCCCTACCATAGCCATGACAGTTATGCTTGGTACTAGCAACCAGTTAGGTATGAGTAAAATTCGGGCAAAAACATTGACTAGTGGGAGATTGAGAACTAATAACATCAAATTCCCTATATACATTGAAGCAATTAACCCTCCTGCAACTTCAGGCTTGTCCACAAATAGCATGGGACCTGGTTGAATGTTATACAGTAACAATGCTCCAAGTAAAATAGTAGTAGTTCCAGAACCAGGAATTCCTAAAGTTAGCATCGGCACAAAAGCACCGCCAGCAGCAGCATTATTAGCCGATTCAGGAGCAGCTAAACCCCGCATATCTCCTTTGCCAAAAGTTCCTTCTCGATCGTTAAGACGTTTTTCGATCGAATAGGCGACAGCACTGGCAATACTAGCACCCGTACCAGGCAAGACTCCAATAATAAAACCGATTACAGAAGAGCGTAATATAGTCCACTTGCACTGCAATATATCTCTCAATTCTAGAGCAGACTGGTTTATCTTTACTGGTATGTATTGACCAATATTAGATCTTTCCAACATGATGAGGATTTCGCTAACAGCAAATAAACCGATAACTACAATTAAAAAGTCAATACCGTCATAAAGCTCTGGTTGTCGGTAAGTGTAGCGTAATACACCAGTAGATGAATCTACACCCACGGTACTAATCATCATACCTAAGATAGCAGCGATCGCCGTTTTCAGAGGATTTTTGCCAACTATAACCGTCAGAGTAGCAAAAGCAAAAACGATTAAACTAAAATATTCTGCGGGGCCAAATTTAATCGCCACTTGGGCTAAAAGGGGTGCAAATAGAGTCAATCCCATTACCGCGATCGTCCCACCGATAAAAGAACTAATACCAGAAAGAGCTAAAGCCTTACCAGCCATACCTTTTTGGGCTAAAGGATAGCCGTCAATGGTGGTCATTACTGCACTAGAATCTCCAGGAATATTGAGCAGTATGCTAGAAATGCGTCCTCCATATTCTGCCCCATAATAAATACCCGCGAGCAAAATCAAAGCTGTTTCTGGAGGTAAATTCAGAGCATAAGAAATAGGTAAAAGTACTGCTACACCATTAATTGGACCAATACCTGGTAACGCTCCTGCTAAAGTACCGATAAATGCTCCCACTAAAGCTACAGTGAGGTTTATTGGTTGCAATGCGACAGCAAAGCCTTGCCATAAAAAATCTAAAATATCCATTAACGAGAATTAAGTAGAGCTTGTTGATGGTTGATAGTTGATTGCTATAGTTGTCTTTTCTCCCCGCTCCTCTGCCTTTATTTACCAAGAAGGAGAAGGAAGAGGGATATGTAACAGCCACCCAAACAAACCGTAAAATATCAACCCTAAAAAAACCCCTGCCAGTAAGCTTTGCTTCCAACTAGCCTCAAATAGAAGTGCTAAAAGAGAGATTGAAATAATTGTAGACAGTATGAAGCCCAACCAAAATAAGGTAAGAGAATAACCTACTAAAGTCGCTATAACTAAAACCGTTTTGAGTAAAAGCCTATTTTTAGGCCAGTGTATTTGTTTCTCTTGGGGTGAGAAAAGAACCAATAAACTAAAAACCCCCAACAGTATAGACAGCAAAAGGGGAAAAGCTTTTGGTCCTAAAGGATCGTAGGTAAAAGAAACTTGAAGAGTATATGCCTCAAAACCGTAATATATAGCCAAGAGCAACATTACTGCTGCAAAAATTCTTTCGCTCATTTACTTAACCCTACTTCTTGAGCTAGTGTTCTAAATTCTTTTACTTGCTCTTTAACTAGATTTTCGTATTCAGAGCCAATTTTGGTGTAGGGAAATAAACCTCGCTCAGTTAATTCTTGATTAAATTCGGGGGTTTCTACGAGTTTCGTCATAGTATCTACCCACCATTGATATTCGGTTTCGGGAATATTTGGGGGTACATAATAGCCTCGCCAAACTGCCCAGGTAACATCATAGCCCTGCTCCTTAGCCGTAGGATATTCACTAAATTCACCAGTTACCCTTTCATCTGCAAGTACTGCCAGAATTCTGTAATTGCCACTTTCTATTTGTCCTTTCATCTCCGAAAGATCGCAAGGACATACCCCTGTTTGTCCTCCTAAAACCGATATTAGTGCCTCCCCACCACCTTCATAAGCAACAAATCGCATCTGTTTGGGGTCTATTCCCGCAGCTTTGGCGAGTAAGGCTGCTTTCATCCAATCTTGAGAACCGATCGATCCAGAAGCTCCAAATACAACCCGATCGGGATTTTCTTTTAAAGCTTGCATTAAATCATCTAAATTTTGCCAGGGGGAGTCAGCTTTAACTACCACAACCCCATAGTCAGCACCAAGGGCAGCTAACCAACGCACTGCCGTTTCGTCGTATTCGCCAAACTTACCTTGAGCAAGATTGAGGGCAGAACCAGTACTTGCTGCTACAATTACGTTGCTATCTTCTGGGCGAGTACCCACTATATTGTTATAAGCTACTGCACCAATGCCTCCTGGTAGATAGTTTACTTGCATTGGCTGTTCAATCAAGTTAGATTTTTGCAGAGAATTCGCTGCCAGCCGGCAAGTTAAATCAAAGCCTCCCCCTGGTTTGGCAGGAGCTACGCATTCTAAATTTTTTCTTTCTGTTTGTGGAGTATTGTTGGATTCGGTTGTGTTGTTACAACTTTGTAAGGAAAGTAAGAAAAAAGATGTAGCCAGAAAACAGGTTTTCCATCTGGTGAGAGTGCTTAAAAAAGTTAATAGGGAAAAAAGTTTTTTAGACTCAGGTTTATTTAACATTGGCTTCGTACAAAAATTTTAATTTGTAGCATTATTAACCCAATATCATGTCAGAAAGCGATCTAAATTAAAAAGAATATTAGCATTTCGATATATCAGTAGGGCAAGATACACTAAACCCCACAATTTTTTTGTGACATTTTTTTCTAATTGATATAAACCGCGTCCATATAGAGAACTGGAGTTTTTTAAAGAAGCAATTTTTATTTCCGACTCCCGACTCCCGACTCCCGACTCCCTAAAAAGAATAAGCCGAAGTTTCCTTGGCATTTCCTCCCGTCAACTAATCTTGAAAATTAGCTTTGTACAAGAATTTTAATTTATGTCATGATTAAATCCAACATAGTGTCAGAAAGCGATGTAAATTGAAAGAATATCCTCACTTCGATGTATTAGTAATAGGTTCTGGTGCTGCTGGACTCTACGCAGCTTTGTGTTTACCTAGTAGTTATTCTGTAGGTTTAATTACTAAGGATAAGCTAAAAACAGGAGCTAGTAAATGGGCGCAAGGAGGTATTGCAGCAGCTATTAACTCGGATGATTCTCCTTTATTACACTTGGAGGACACTTTAAAAGCTGGTGCGGGCTTGTGCGATCGCGCTGCAGTAGAATTCTTAGTAGAGCATGGAGCCAGTTCGATCGAGTCTTTAGTAGATATGGGAGTAGCCTTCGATCGACACAATAGTAAGTTGGCTATGACTCTAGAAGCTGCCCATTCTCGCCCTAGAGTACTCCATGCAGCCGATACTACAGGCAAAGCGATCGTTACTACTCTGACCGAACAAGTACTGCAAAAACCGAATATTACAGTTATCTCTCAAGCTCTTGCTCTTAATTTATGGCTTAATCAAGAAACTGGTCATTGTCAAGGGATTAGCCTATTACATCAACAAACAATTAGCTGGATTAGTTCTTCAGCCGTTGTCTTAGCTACAGGTGGTGGTGGACAAGTTTTTTCTCAAACTACTAATCCTCCCGTCAGTACAGGAGATGGTGTAGCTATGGCTTGGCGTAGTTCCGCAATTGTCAGAGATCTAGAATTTGTTCAGTTTCATCCTACCGCTTTAACCAAATCAGGCGCACCGAGATTTTTAATTAGTGAAGCAGTAAGAGGGGAAGGGGCGCATTTAGTGGATAGAGAAGGGAAACGTTTTGCGTTTGCCTACCATCCTGATGGAGAATTAGCTCCCAGAGATATCGTTAGTCGAGCTATTTTTACTCATCTACAAAAAACTGGTGCAACTAATGTTTATCTTGATTTAAGACCCATACCAGCAGAGAAAATTCGCTATCGCTTTCCTAATATTATCCGTGTTTGTCAGCAATACGGCGTAGATCTATTTAATGAACCAATTCCTGTTGCCCCTGCTGCCCATTATTGGATGGGAGGCATAGAGGTAGATCGAATGAATAGAACTTCTATTCCAGGGTTGTATGCTGTAGGGGAAACTGCCAGTACAGGAGTTCACGGTGCCAATCGTTTAGCTAGTAATTCTTTACTCGAATGTGTTGTTTATGCAGCCCAACTATCTAAACTAGAGATTCCCTCCACCCAATTTGTAACTGAATATGAATTAATTAATATTAAGGAAGAAAATTGGTCTGGGCAGACAGAACAGATAGCTCAAATGCGCAATGATTTACCTATGTTGGTATGGCAAAGTGCAGGTATTTGTAGAACTGAAGAAGTTTTAAAAAATGCGATCTCTCAAGTGCAAGCTTGGCACTCTCAACTTATTGCTTTACCTTTAAGTAAATACGTTTCAGAAATATCCCCCAATCATCAGCTTAACTTCAATTCTGCTCAAGCCGAATTACAGATTAGATTCTACACTGAGACTCTTAATTTACTGGATATTGCCTACTTAATTCTCTCCAGTGCCGTTTTCCGTACGGAAAGTAGAGGAGGACATTATCGCTTAGACTATCCGCAAGTATCTTCAGATTGGCAAGTTCATACTGTAGTCAAAGAACATAGCTGGAGTACTTCAACTTTAAATTAATTACAAATTTATAGAGAAATAATAAATTTTTTGTTAAGAAAAAGATAATTTCTCTGTAAAACCACCTGCGTAACCCTGGCAAAATAGAAATTCTGAACTTACAATAAAGAAGGCGGAGACAAATGTTTCCGTTCACTCCTCACACCACACTCCGCCCGCTATTGACACGGGCGGTTTTCTTTTGAAGATAGTTTTTTGACTAAAATCATAACAAAATAAATTGTAAAGTAGGCTTATTCATTAATAAGTTTGTTTAAGGCTAGATATAAACCTAATTTGCCTTAGATTAGTTTTCACTATGGTAAAATCTGTTAGTACTAGAAGAAATATTGCTAAGTAAGGATATATAGGCATGTCAGCAACTGCCACAGTAACAGATGCAAGCTTTAAAGAAGAAGTTTTAGATTCCGATGTTCCCGTTCTCGTTGATTTTTGGGCTCCTTGGTGTGGACCATGCCGTATGGTAGCACCAGTTGTCGAAGAAATTGCCGAACAATACGACGGACAAATTAAAGTAGTCAAGCTCAATACGGATGAAAACCCTCAAGTCGCCAGTCAATACGGTATTCGGAGCATTCCTACACTGATGATTTTTAAAGGAGGTCAGCGTGTAGATATGGTAGTAGGAGCAGTACCTAAAACGACTTTAGCTAATACCTTGGAGAAATATCTTTAAGTTAGGATGTTAATCCTATCTGATTTGTGAGAGTTATTGTAGCCAAACGCCTTTCCTCATTGGTTCTTGGTCGTTTGTCTATCCTCACCTCTAATTCCTGGTTTCTATAGGAGATAAGTATTATCAGCTTTGGTTTATTTAAATTCTGTGCCGAAAATAATAGTCAGGAGTTAAAGATTCAGTAAGGGCGAATGTCTATTTGCCCCTACAAAATTATTAATCTAGACTAGTAGTGGTTAGCTAATAACAAATTTAATGTTTAAAACAGCTTCAGCCCATCTCTGTTAAAGTAACGCTGAAGCTGGGTTTGTTTTTTCTAAGAAAATTAACTTTTGAGTTGTAAAGTATAATTACAGCGTTAAATTAGCTAACTTTAAAGACTATTACTGAGATATATGGATTTATCTCCATCTCAAAATCAACAAAAGTCCCTAGTCAACGAGAATATTTTAGAGATTATTGACGGTTTATCAACAGAAGAAAATCTTGATTTAATTCAGAAGGCCTTAGCAGTATTACTAAGAATTGCCGAAAGAAAAACAGATCGTCTCGATTGGAAAATATTAACATCATCTTTAGAAGACTTAGAGCAAGGGTTTAAAGTTTTTTATCCCTATCGCCATATCCGTAAAATCTCTATTTTTGGTTCAGCCAGAATATCCGCTACAACTCCAGAGTATAAAATGGCAATTAACTTTGCTCATTGCGTTACCCAGCTAGGATTTATGGTCATTACTGGTGGGGGAGGTGGTATTATGCAGGCAGGCAATGAAGGTGCAGGTCTAAGTAATTCTTTTGGTCTAAATATTAGATTACCTTACGAACAAAGTGCCAATAAGTTTATCGATCGCGATGACAAACTGATTGACTTTAAATATTTTTTCAATCGCAAACTATTTTTCCTACGAGAAAGCGATGCTATAGCTCTTTTTCCTGGGGGTTTTGGTACTCAAGATGAAGCTTTTGAAACCTTAACTTTATGTCAAACTGGCAAATATGGTCCTGCACCGCTAGTTTTGATCGATAAGCCAGGAGGTGACTATTGGCATTCTTGGAATAATTATATTTGTAAATATCTGGTAGCTAGAGGTTTAGTTAGTGCTGAAGATCCTAGTCTTTATACAATTACAGATAAATTAGATGTTGCTTGCAACACCATTAGAAATTTCTATCGTGTCTATCACTCTAGCCGTTATGTTGGGCAAAAATTCGTAATGCGTCTCAACTCTCAGTTGAGTGACAAAGTAGTCGAACAACTTAATCAAGATTTTAGTGATATTCTCAGCCACGGAAAAATAAGCAAAAGTTCAGCTTTACCAGAAGAAAATCATGATGAAACTATTAACTTGCCTCGTTTAGTTTTCTATTTTAATCAAAAGAGTCTGGGGCGTTTATATCAATTAATCGAGCAAATTAATCAATTAGGTGATATTTCTACTGATGAACATCCAGAAAGAAAGTAGGGAGTGGCTTTTACGGTTGAATTGTTTGTTGAGTTATCTAGCGATCGATTTTCCTGAAGATGTCAAGATGCCGATTGAACCCAATCAAATGAGAGAGCAGTATGCAGTGGGGAGTTTGGAGGTTAGGATAGTTAAATCAAAAATTTAATTACTCAAGATAATCTAAAATATTGCTTCATTAATAGCGATCGCGGATTACAATCATTTATTGATGTTTAAATTACTCTAATCAAGTAATACTGGACTTTGTAGGATTAAGCTCATAACCAAAGGTTTAGGAAAGGATGGCCAACCCAGAACATCTCACCATACTCAAAAACGGAGTTGGAGTATGGAATAAGTGGAGAAAGGAAAATTCTTATATAATTCCAGATCTTAGTGGCGCAGATCTAAGAAACGAAAATCTTAAAGAAGTTAACTTTGCCAAGACCATATTGGCAGAAGTTAATTTAGGTAAGACAAAGTTGTTTAATGCCAAGCTTATGGAAGCTAAGTTAAATAAAGCTTATTTAATTGAGACATATCTGTTCCAAGCGGATCTTAGAAAAGCGGATCTAGAAGGAGCAAAACTCTTCAAAGCTAATCTTAATGACGCTAATCTTAATGACACTAATCTCAATCAAGCTTATCTTGATGAAGCTCAACTTGAAAGAACCAATTTAATCAAAGCTAATTTAAAGGATGCTTGCCTCAAACGAGCTAATTTGAGAAAGGCAAATCTTTCTCAATCTTGTCTAGATGGAGTTGACCTTAGCAGAGTTAATTTATTTGGAGCTACACTTAGTCAAGTCACACTCTTGAATGCAACACTTATAGCCACACAAGCGTTGAACACAAATTTTTCAAATGCAACATTTACGGGTGTATGTATTCAAGATTGGAATATCAATAGTAAAACTAACTTTGATGGTGTAATTTGTGATTATGTTTATAAGAGATGTTATAAACAAGAACGCCGACCTTCTGACCCAAATAAAAACTTTGAATCTGGAGAATTTACCAAACTATTCCAAAAAGCATTAGAAACAGTTGACTTAATATTTTTAGATGGTATTGATTGGCAAGCATTTCTAACATCATTTGAGAAATTAAAGACTTCATTTGAGAAATTAAAGATAGAATGCGGAAGTGAAGAACTATCTATCCACTCCTTTGAAAATAAAGGTGATGGAGCATTTGTTATTAAAGTTAATGTTCCTGTTGGAGCAGAGAAAGCAGAAATTGAGAAATATTTGAAAATGCAATATAAGCTAGAAGCTCAACTTGAAGCTAAGAGTGAACAACTAGCAAACCTTATGGAAATTACTAAACTATTAGCCAGTAAAAATCTTCAAAATATTATTGACATAACAAATACAGCAGATAGTAAATCTATGTCAGAAACTAACAAGTCTAAATATGACCTCAGAAATGCTAAGGTAAATGGTATTGTTGATACTGCTCAAAGCGGAAGCCATCAAGAATTTACTCAACACAACTACGCCTCAGAACAAAAACAAACTGTCGCTGAAGCAGCAAAAGAGATTCAGCAGCTTCTAGAACAATTATCTAAAACTTACCCCATAACCACCAGCAAAGGAAAAAATATAGTTGTCGGCGAAGCAGTCGAACAAATCGAGAAAAATCCTACATTGAAAGCCAAAGTTATCAATGCGCTAAAAGCTGGAGGTACAGAAGCTTTTAAAGAAGCGATCGATCATCCACTGGTCAATATTTTGGTGGCAACTATCGAAGGCTGGCAGCAGGAGAACTAAAGAAGATAAAGTATAGGCTCAACTGGACTCGAACCAGCGACCTTTGCGATGTCAACGCAACGCTCTAACCACCTGAGCTATGAGCCTTTATCATTTAACCATTATATCTTATCTTGACTCTCTGTTATACACAACTTAAGTAGGGCTTGCTGAATAAATCTAAAAGCTATATCTGACAGGAAGTTTGAGATTTTTGTCTGACATAAAGTGCAAGGTTTTAGCATCCTCTCACTCAAAATCTTGGTACTTTTGAGAAAAT
>JASJDI010000101.1 GCA_030065155.1 Xenococcaceae cyanobacterium MO_188.B29 | reverse complement strand
ATTAATTTGCTCTATAATTGACCCTTTACCAAACAAATCTTTACAAGATGCAACATAATTGATCAATGGGAGCAGAAAAAAATAGGATAAAAATCCTGTTAATATCTTATCTCTGTTGCCATATTATTTGTTGGTCAAAGCTATTAATGCTAGAAAATATTATTGATTTTCCTCTCGATTCAGGTATTGAAGCGTTTTTCTTATTGCTAATCCTGATTTCCCTAGAAGCAGTGTTGTCAGCAGATAACGCGATCGCTCTAGCTGCCATCTCTCAAAGCCTTCAAGACAGTAAACTACAACGGCAAGCTTTGAATATAGGCTTAGTATTTGCTTATGTTTTGAGAATGGCGTTAATCTTAACGGCTACTTGGGTAATTCAATTTTGGCAATTTGAATTATTGGGGGCTGTTTATCTGTTGTGGTTAGTATTTAATTACTTTACATCTTCAGAAGATGAATCTGACTCACAGCACACCTTAGGTTACTCTTCTTTATGGCAAGTCATTCCTCTAATAGCAATTACAGATTTAGCTTTTTCTCTTGATAGTGTAACTACAGCGATCGCGATCGCTGATGAAATTTGGTTAATTCTTTTAGGTGGGACGATCGGTGTCATTACCCTGAGATTTATGGCAGGATTATTTATTCGTTGGCTAGAAGAATATACTTATCTAGAAGATGCAGGTTTTATTACGGTAGGTTTAGTTGGGTTACGCTTATTAGCAAGAGTAATTAACCCTAACTGGGTACCTCCAGAATGGGTTATGATTTCCCTCATTTTTATCTTATTCTTTTGGGGTTTTTCTAAACGCAATGAACCCGAAGAGGATGAATTAATACAAGCTGAAAGTTCACCCGATTTAGTCAAATCTTCTCCAGAAGAAAAAAAATGATTTTAGTTATAGCAATTCTATTTGATTTGTGAGAGTTCTTGTAGCTAAATGTCTTTTGTCATTGGTTCTAAATCATTTGTGAGTGCGAGCCTCGCTCGTGTGAGGCAAGATGCTCACACTCCATTTTTTTGCCTGAATCATTGCTGATTGCTATATTTTTTATAAATTGTATTACTTTTTCAAGTTAATATTGATATCAATATTTATATGTCGATCGACCTATTTTTTGTCTAATTAACAACTATTTGGGGAATCCATCTCAAAAAACATCTATTTTCTTTTTGTTCTATAATTTCTGCACCTAAGCGACGGTAAAACTTCAACCCAAGGGTATTTCGAGCATCAGCAGTCCAAGCAAGATGAGTACAATCATTCTCTGCTGCAATTTGAGCTAATCGAGTCATTAATGCTGCTCCTGCGCCTTGACTTCTACTATCTTTATCTACGTATAAATCGTCAAGCCAGATGCTTGGTTGACCTGCAAATGAAGAGTATCTAAATCCATACAAGGCAAACCCAACTTCATGTTCTAAAGACTCTGCAAATAAAACGTAGGCAAAAGGAACTTTACCAAAAAAGGTTTTATGGATTTTATTCTTAGATGTGTTTAACTGACCAGAGAAAGCACCAATATCTCGATCGAATTCTGATTTTTTCTGGATAAATGAGAAAATTAGCGATATATCATCAGGATTTGCTACTCTAACTTTCATTATTAAAGTTTTTTTGTATAGTCTAAGGTAAAAGTTTGGAACGTAAATGTAGTATAGAGAATGCCAGCATAGTTAAAAATAAACTTACACCCAACTTTCCTTCTGGTACACTTTTGACTTGGCTAATAACAGTAACGTTTTCATCCAAGGCATCTCCCGTCTTATTAATATAGTCAAATGCCCCACTATCATCAATGGCATAAGCCCGTAAGAAAAGCGCACTCCAACGAGCTATAGTTTCAATTGCCTGCTCTTGTTCTAAAGTAGGGTTATTTGGGTCGAGTCTAGCACCAGGGGGATTGTTAATATTGGTGATACCATAATGATTGGCTCCATCAACAGTAATTAATGTTTTAGGAGGCTCTTGAATTGAATTATTATAATCGGCTTGGGTCAATTCTGGAGTGACTAATCCATCTTGACTTCCTACTACTAAAGCGATGGGAATTCCTTGATTATTAATCGGCAAGAACTCTCCTGAACCAATAAATGTACTAGTGCCAAAGAAGGCTCCTGCTCTCAGTTGCTCAGGACGTTGAAATTGTCTCTCACACAAGGGAAATATACAAGAATTATCAATAGCCGAAAGACCAACTGCACCTCCAAAAGAGTGACCGAGCAACACCAAGTTATCTGTATCGAGAGTACCAGCAATCGGTGAATCTGGGTTTGAGTTTTCTGTCAACATAAACTCTAAAACATCATTAACTTGTGATACTTCTGGCAGTAAACCAGTAAATCCGAAATCTGGTAAAGAACGAATGCGTTCGGGAACAACTACCGTAAATCCATAGCTAGCTACAATTTTGGCAAACTCAGAATATTGTGATGTATCAACCCGTGAGCCTGGTAACAGCAAAGCAATGGGAAATTTCTGTTGCTTAAGATTATAATTTGATGTTACGGGAAAAAAGATATCTGTCGAATCTCCATTAGTAGTCACCGTAGTGTTGTAGTGGTTCACTTTGGGAAATAAAGGGGCTGGATTAAAGTTAGCTGCCTCGGCAGTTTCTCCAACTCCTACAACTTGTAAAAGGCTTCCAACTAATGCTACTAGGACTTGTTTTTTGACAGACAAACAGTTCATAAACCTTTACTTGGGGATTTCTTACGAGGAATTTAGGTAAGTGATCTTCTGAATTATTTAACTAACTCTTCACTTTTGTTTTCTATTCTCCATAATGCGACCAAACAGAAACTACCTTAATAATCTTATTTTCTTCATCTATAGAATAAACTAAACGATGTTTGATGTTAATACGTCGAGAATAATAACCTTGCAGATTACCTGAAAGTTTTTCGTAGGGAGTTTGATAGGGATTTTGCTTAAGAATCTCAATTAATTGATTAACATTAGAAGTTAAGTTAGCAGATCGTAGTTTTTTGGCATCTTTAAGAGCATTACGAGAGAATTTAATCGTCCAAACCATTTAACTCCGATCTAAATTCTTCTTCAGATACCCATTCATCCTCGGTTTCAGCCTGTCGAATAGATTCTACTAATCCTGGTATTGACTGTAAATACAATGTTTCCTGTATGCTTTCCCAATCATCTTTGGAGATTAAAACTCCATCTCCTTTCCGTGAAGTGATAATGCAGGGTTGGCTATCTTTATTTACTTGCTCTAATAATTTAAATAGCTTGGCTCTAGCTTCACTAGCACTGAGAATATCCATGGATTTAGTTTGAGTCATTGTACTTTTTATTGTACCACTTATACATAAGTGCGATCTCCATAACTCATCTTTTGATTAAACTTATATAGCGGGATTGCGCTGGATTAAATATTATAAGTATTACTCATTATAAGAAGCTTTTTTGAAAGATTGCCCCAACCAATCTAAGGAATCAATTTACTAGTCAAAGCCACTGCACTACTAATAATTTTTGCCAAACCAGAAGGAGTTTCCAACGGTAAATTATGCCCTCCAGATAAAACAACCTTTTGTGCTTTGGGCATAGCTGCTTGTTGTTCGGCTAAATCTTCATCGCGGTTGAAACTACTTTTATCGCCGTACACCAGAGTGATAGGAACTTTGATTTTTTTGAGTAAACCTAAATAGCTCGATCGCCCAATACCATTAAAGCCAATTCCTGCTCTAGTCCGCAGTAGGGGAGCCCAACGCCATCTTACCCCACCTTCACAAGGTTCGGTAATTCTTTTAGCCAGTAACATAGCCAGAGGTTTAGAGATAGCAGGAGTACCTTGGCGCAAGCGTTCTGCTGCTGCTTCTACATCAGGGAAAACAGGATGTTTAGGCGGAGAAATCAAATAATCTAAATGGGTTGCCAGTTGTTCGGCTGCATTCTCGGCTTCTGTTTCTGTAGGTAGAATTGTCTCAACTAACACCAGATTTTTTACTTTCTGTGGGCGCACACTAGCAAATATAGCTGCTACTACCGATCCAAGGGAATGACCTACTAAAGTAAAGGCTCGGTCGGCTAAAAAGTCGACGATCGCATCAATATCAGCTAAAAAGTCCATTAAATTGTACGAACCACCTTTGCCAACATGATCGCTACGTCCATGTCCCCGCAAGTCTGGGGCAATTACTCGATAACCTTTTTGTGCCAGGCGAATAGCTACTTCTGACCAAGCAGCCCCTTGTTCGAGAATACCATGGAGACAGAGAACTAAAGGCCCTTCTTTTGGTCCCCAAGCACAGAGATATAAGCGTAAACCCCTGACAATCAACAGAGTTTCTTCCATGGTGGTTTCGATCGCCGAAGATGATACTGCTGCTTCTTGGGGTAATTCATAATTAAGTTGTCGGGCTATTTGTTGCGCCGTTGTACCTAGTAAAGAGGGTAATTTAATTTTTCGCCATGTTTCTCCTAGTTGAGCATCAATAGTTTGATGATTGAGGAAGTTAGGATCGCCCAAAGACATAGATGTACTATGAACTCCATCTGTCATACGATCGCCCTGATAAGGTTGTAAGACTGCTTCATCGAAGGGAATAGCCAAAAAGTCACAGACTCTTTCCATTACTTGACGTGGTTGAGTTACTAATTCTTCGTATTGAACTAGTAACAAGCGATCGCGATCTATTAGCTGTTGAAAATCAAGAATATTTTGATTGCTATTTGTCCAAATTGATTCTGCCAATTGATAGGGATTAGAATTTTTTGCCCCAATTAACTTGTCCATCCGCATACGGGCAAAGGATTCTATAACAGCGTAAGGATGACGAACTAAATGGATATATTTAGCATTACTAAAGATAGCTTCGGAACTTTCTAGGGTTTCTCTATTACTAGCATAGGTAGGAGATTTATCTACTAACAAGCGATCGCCCGCTAGTTTTTGCAACATCTGATAAACCTCCCGTACCGAGAGATTTTCTTGAGTAATACTGTCTACTAATGCTTGACTTGCTTGAGCATCAATACCTTTAAGTTCCATAAATGCCCGTTGTAATCCTTCTCCCAGATGAGAAATACCTAATTCCTTTTGTCTTTGCTGCATATTCTCGAAAGGCAACAGGTGTAATTCTGGAGGAGAAGATAAAGCTGGATGCCCTGCTAGCATTACCCTAAGAAGAGTTGAACCCGATCGAGGAGAGGAGAGGATGAAGGCTATAGGGGTATCTGTAGGGGCAGGGGAAGCATGGGAAGCAGGGGGGGCGGAGGAAGCAGAGGAAGATGATGGTTGGATTTTGTCGTGAGTAGAGGTGAATTCTACGGCTAGGTATTTTGCTAGGTTATTTATTTTGGGACGTTCATAGAATTCTCTGGGATATAGCATCAAGTTAAGATCGCCTTTGAGTCGATCGATCACTTCCATAACCATGATCGAATCTGTCCCCTTATCCAGAAGACTATCATTAACGGCAATGTTGTCTTTGTCTATCTGTAAAACTTGTGCTGTGACTTCTTTGAGATAGTTAATTAAATATTCTTCTCGTTTTTCCGATGAAATTGCTAATAATTCAGCTAATACATCTTTTTGAGGTTTCCTTGTTGGTTGAGATTTAGTTTCTTTTTCCTCAGTAATTAAATTACTGAGATAATTAGTCTGACGTAGATAAGAAAATTGTTGTGCTAGTTGATTCCAATCGGCGGATAACACTCCTACTTGGGCAGGGATAGCTTGTGTATCACTAGCAAGTAATTGTTCTAGTATTTTCAATCCCGATCGAGGTTCAATTAAGTTTATGCCTTTACGATTA
This sequence comes from Xenococcaceae cyanobacterium MO_188.B29, assembly GCA_030065155.1. Classification (GTDB taxonomy): domain Bacteria; phylum Cyanobacteriota; class Cyanobacteriia; order Cyanobacteriales; family Xenococcaceae; genus JASJDJ01. The sequence goes on along the minus strand of JASJDI010000101.1, from coordinate 12,346 downwards.
ACGCTCTTATCTACCGCCATACCAGCATTTGCCCAAGGACCCCAGTTTATGCTTAAGGCGGGTAAACCTCGTGCTTGACGATAACGAGCGATCGCATCTAAACCTGCATTAGCTGCTGCATAGTTACTTTGTCCTGGTGAACCAACTAAGGAAGCTACAGAAGAGAAAAGAACAAAGAAATCTAAGGGTAAATCTACACTCAATTGATGTAAATTCCAAGCACCTAAAACTTTAGGCGATATTACCTGACTAAATTTCTGCCACGTTTGATTTTGCATCAAACCATCATCAAGAATACCCGCAGCGTGGATAATTCCTTTAATGGAAGTTTTGGCTTTTTCTATTACCTTTGCCATCTGTCCTTTATCAGTTACATCAGCTTGGGCGATGGTAATTTGTATACCTTTTTCTTCCAGGCGATCGATAATTATTTGGGCTTCTTTGGATGGTTCACTTCTGCCAACTAAGATTAAATGTTGTGCTGATTTCTCTGTTAACCACTGTGCCAGTTGTAATCCTAATGCACCTAACCCACCAGTAATTAGATAAGCAGCTTCTGTATCAATAGTTAACCAGGGAACACCGGTCACCGCAGGCACCGTCGCGTCTTGGTGCGCGTTCCCTTGCGGAGGAAACCTCCGCGGGGTCGCACCGCTTTTACGGTGAAACAGTTGCGTTGGGCGGGTTTCCCGACTTGAGCAAACTGTTGAACCCGAAGGGCGGTGTAACGGTGACTCTTGAGTAGATTTTTGTGCAAACTTTTCTAGACGAGGGACATAAATTTTCTCTCCTCGTAATGCTAAACGATCTTCTTTATTTTTACTATTAATAACAGTAATTAAATTACTAATCTCTTCGGCGTTGGAATTACTACTAATATCAATTAATCCACCAAAATATTCGGGATGTTCTAATGCTAATACTTTTCCTAACCCCCAGAGTGAATTAGAGGCAATGCTATTTTGTCCCAGAGGATTATTAATTGCCTGATTTTCTTGAGTAACTAACCAAATAGGAGTATTGATATTTTGTTTAAAGAGAGTTTGAACTAAGTGTAAAACCCCAGCACAATTAATTGACCAATCTCGATCTAAATCTTCTCCATTACTATCTAAACTCCAAAGATAAATTATTTGCTGGAGACTATCAGCAGTAATTTTAGCTTCAGTAAATACTTGTTCAAGATCTTCTAGTTGTAAATGATTAATATTCCAACTGCGATCGCCTAAAGACTGATACTTTTCTCCTCTGTGAACTAATAAGCAATTGTTTCCTGATTGTTCTAATTCCTGGGTTATTTTTTCGGCAACTCCTTGAGAATCAGCAAAAATAAGGTAACTTTTAGCATCTTCCTGTGTAATTACTGGCAATTCTTCAGTTTTTTCTTGCCAGAGAATTTGATATAGATTGGGAACAAGATTAGCTTGACTATTATTTTCTAGGGATAATACCTTGTTGGTTTTTTCTAACCAATAACTTTGTCTTTGGAAAGGATAAGTAGGTAAAGCTACTTTTTGCCGTTGATAGTCTTTTTCTATGCTATCCCAATCTATTTCTATTCCTCTTACATATAAACTTGCCAAACTAGAGAATATTTGTTGCCAATCTTGTTTACCACTACGCAAGCTAGGTAGCCATAATCCCTTTGCTTTTGGCAAACATTGACGACCCATTCCTAATAGAATTGGTTTAGCACCTATTTCTAAGAAGATATTACATTTTTCTTGCTCTAATAACTCCATCCCCTGAGCAAATTTTACAGGAGCGATAATATGTTCTACCCAATATTGGGCTTTAGTTATTGCTTCCGTAACTAATTTTCCTGTCACATTGGAAACTATAGAAATTTGCGGAACAGAATAATTAATTTGCTCGGCAATTTGACCAAATTCTGCCAAAATTGGCTGCATCAAAGGAGAATGGAAAGCATGGGAAACATTTAATTTTTTGGTTTTTATTCCCTGAGATTCTAAATTTTTAATAACTTTAGCTAAAGCTATTTCTTCTCCAGAGATAACAATACTTTGAGGACTATTGATAGCAGCGATCGATACCTTATTTTCCCAAGGTAAAATCGCTTTAGTTACTGTATCTAACTCAGCAAAAACAGCAACCATTTCTCCTGTTTGAGGTAAACCTTGCATCAGCTTTCCTCTCTCGGCGATTAATTTTAGTCCATCTTCTAGACTAAATACTCCTGCGATCGTTGCTGCGACATATTCTCCTACACTATGTCCCATAACTAGATTGGGTTTAATTCCCCAAGATAGCCACATTTGTACCAGGGCATATTCTAAGGCAAAGATTGCTGGTTGAGTATATTGAGTTTGATTTAGACTAACTCCTGACTCCTGTACGGACGTTCCATGGAACGTCCCTCCTGAACTCCTGACTTCTGACTTCTCAAATATTATTTCTAATAACGGTTTATCCAGATATTTGGTTAATATTTCAGCGCATAGGTCTAAAGCTTGACGGAAAATAGGTTGGGTTTGGTAGAGTTGATGACCCATGCCTACATATTGAGAACCCTGCCCTGTAAATAAGAAGACGATTTTATTCCGTTTCTCTTTAATAACTCGATCGTAAATTACAGCACTTTTGCGCCCATTAGGTTGAAAGTTAGTTAATTTTGCTTTTAAGTCTTCTGCCGATGCAGCAGCAACAGCCAAGCGATAATCGAAGTGATTTCGCCCTGTATTGGCAGTAAAACAAATATCTGCTAGAGGAATATCTTGATTATCTGCTAAAAACTTCGCGTAATGCTTGGTTAAATCGATTAACGCCCGTTCATTCTTCGCTGAGAGGGTTAATAAATGTAATGGGCGATCTCTATTCAATTCTTCGGTGCGCGTTCCCTTGCGGATTAAAAATTCCGCGGGGTCGCACCGCTTCTGAATTCTGAATTCTGAATTCTGTAAGATCACATGGGCATTCGTACCACCGAAACCAAAGGAACTAACTCCAGCCAATCTCGGCTTTGCTGATTCTTGCCAAGGCTGCAATTTGGTAGGTATGGTAATGGACGTATTCTCTAAATCGATATGAGGATTTAATTTACGAAAATGTAGATTAGGAGGAATAGCTTGATGCTGTAAACATAAAACTGTCTTGATTAAACCAGCAATTCCTGCTGCTGCTTCCAAATGCCCAATATTGGTTTTTACCGAACCCAGATAACAAGATTGTTCCTTTTCTCTTCCCTGCATCAAGACAGTTTTAAGAGAATTAACCTCAATGGGATCTCCCAGAGATGTACCCGTACCATGGGCCTCGATGTAGCTAATTTTGTCTGGCGTGGTTTTAGCATTAGCTAAAGCCTGGCGAATTACTGCCTGTTGAGACAAACCGTTAGGGGCAGTTAAACCGTTACTGCGTCCATCCTGATTAATTGCCGAACCTTTAATGACTGCTAAAATATTATCCTTATCGGCGATCGCTTTATCCAAACGTTTAAGAATAACTACTCCGCAACCTTCCCCACGCACATAACCATCAGCATCCGCATCAAAAGTTTTACAACGACCATCTTTAGCCATCATTCCTGCTAAAGAGAAAGTTTGGGTTAATTCGGGGGATAACATCAGATTAACTCCCCCGACAATAGCGCGATCGCATTCTCCTTGTTTTAAACTCTGACAAGCCAAATGCACGGCTACCAGAGAAGAAGAACAAGCCGTATCTACTGTCAGAGAAGGGCCTCTAAGATCGAGAAAATAAGAAAGACGATTAGCAGCAATACTATGGGCATTACCCGTCCCCGCATAAGCATCGATGGGAGTATCGTAATGGAGTCGAAGTTGAGAATAATCACTGCTACTAATCCCAATAAATACTCCTGTCGAACTTCCTGACAATTTATCCGCAGCTATACCGGCATTCTCTAAAGCTTCCCAACTAACTTCTAACAAAAATCTTTGTTGCGGGTCCATCTTTTGGGTTTCACGAGGGGTAATACCAAAAAACTGTGGATCGAATAAATCTACTCCTTCAACAAATCCACCCCAGCTATCTCCTTGCCAACGTCCTTTAACTTCGGAAATAGCATCTTTGCCCTCTTTTAAAAGCTGCCAAAATTCTTCAGGATTATTAGCATGAGGAAAACGGCAACCCATACCGATAATGGCAATTGGTTCGGTAGTTGCTGAGTGGGAACTATCAATGATCTTTATCTCTTCTTGCTGTTGCCCACTTAGATAAGTCGCCAAACTAGCAATGGTTGGATAATCGTAAGCCAAAGTAGGATTTAACTTGATTTTCAACCAGTCTTCTAATTCTGCCGATAGTCTGACGGCTTGTAGAGAATCTAAACCATAATTAGCCAAAGGTTCATTTATATTTATCTCTTCAGTAGACAATCCTAAACGACCTGCTAAATTGGCAATTAACCAATTTTGAATATTTTCTTTTTGGGGGTTAATTATTGAATGTATCTGCAAATCCTGTAACCGCAGTTCGCCAACTGCTCCTACGGGAGGGGTTCTATTGGTGATTTTTGTAGATAGACCTGATAATTTCCATTCCCCGACTACATTTAAACTCCCTTCTCTAAATCCTGCTTTACAAGCGTGACGACGAATCTTACCACTAGAAGTCTTGGGAATACTACCAGTTTTGAGTAAGACAATGGCATAGGGTTGCAACTCATGTTCTTGTGCCACCTTAGTCCGAATTGCCTTGGTTACTTCTTCTACATTTAGCTTCCGTAGATAACTGCGCTTAACTTCCTGAGTTATGGCTAATTGTTCTTTCCCATCTATTTCTACAGCAAAAGCTGCGGAACAACCAATACGCACAGCAGGATGAGAATTATCTACAGTCAATTCAATATCTTGAGGATAATAATTGCGTCCGCGAATAATAATTAAATCCTTAAGACGACCAGTAACAAATAATTCTCCTTTATTTAGAAAGCCTAAATCACCAGTGCGTAAAAAAGGACCCTCTCCTGTATCTGCTAAATAGGCATTAAAAATTTCTTTCGTTTGTTCTTTTCTCTGCCAATATCCTTGAGCCACACTATCACTAGTAGACCAAATTTCGCCAATTTCCCCATCATTGCACTTGGTTAAATTATCTGAATTAGCAATAACAATTTTTTGCCCTGGAATATTTTGACCAGAACTAACCAAGGTAGTAGATGTTGCTGATTTAACCGAAGGGATAGCCTTATTTTCAGTTAAAGTTTTACTATCAAAACTATCAATAACTGGTTTAGCTTGCTTACTACCTCCAGTAATTATCAGAGTAGACTCTGCCATCCCATAGCAAGGATAAAAAGCTTCTTTTCTAAATCCACAAGGAGCAAAATATTCAGCAAATTTATCGATAGTTTCTGCCCTAACTGGTTCAGCCCCAGAAAAAGCTAGTTTCCAACCACTAAGATCGAGACTATCTCTTTGTTCTGGAGTAATTTGATTAACACAGAGTTCATAGGCAAAATTAGGCCCTCCACTGGTATTCCCGCCATAGCGAGAAATTACTTCTAGCCAACGATAGGGACGCTGGAGAAAAGTAACTGGTGCCATCATATACATCGAGATACCGATATAGGCTGGTTGAATAATACAACCAATCAAACCCATGTCATGATAGGGAGGTAGCCAGGATACACCAATATGTTCTGGTTTGTTCTGGAAACAACGAGCGATCGATTTAGAATTGGCAATAATATTTCCATGGCTTACCATTACTCCTTTAGGTATACCTGTCGAACCACTAGTGTATTGTAAGAAAGCCAGATTATCTTGAGTAAGCTTGGGTTTTTGCCAGTCTGTAGCTAGATTAAGGTCGATATTATCTGTAGCGATGAAAGTAACCTTTTCTTCAGAAGAATGGTTGGCAAATTTAGTAGCAATTTTGTCCTTGAGAGAGTGGGTAGTTAAGGCAAATTTTGCTTCTGCATCCTGGACAATGGCAAGAAGACGAGAAATAGAACTGTTGGCACGGGGAGGATAAGCAGGAGTAGCAATTACACCAGCGTATAAGCAGCCTAAAAAGGCACAGATAAACTCTAATCCTGGCTGGTAAAGTAATAATGCCCTTTCCCCCTTGGCACCATGACTTTGTAGGATGGTAGCGACCGCTCGTGCTTGGGTATCCAACTGTTGAAAGGTAAGACTATCTAACTGAGTCTCGCCGTCTTGCAAAAAGGTGAAAGCAGCTTTGCCAGGCTGCTTTATTGCTTGGTCTTGTATCCTGTCTATGAAGGTAAAGTTGTTACTCAATCGACTCCTCTCTCTATGCCACCCATATAATTAGATATCCTTAACTAGCTTATCCAAAAGCGGGATATTTTGTTATTTTTGCCCTGGGATAACTATAATCTTCTTCTGGTATATTGAGGATAAAGCAAACAACATAGATAAAACAACAGCCAATCAGCCGAGAAGAAAAAATCAAAGACAAATAACCACTATTATCTAACACCATTATTTTTTTCTGTTGCCTTGAAACTGGCAATTAGTAGAAATAATATACCCAGATTAATCGATACATCAGCCAAATTGAATACGGGAAATCCGATCAAACGGAAATCTAAAAAATCTACTACATACCCAAAAAGAAAGCGATCGATTCCATTCCCTAAAGCTCCTGCCAAAATAAAACCATAACCAAATTGCTCAATTTTATTCATTCTCGGTACATACCAAGCAAAAGCAATTAATCCTAAACTGACAATCAGAGAAAGCCAACGTAGCCAACTAACCCCCCCACTAAAAAAACTAAACGCTGCTCCTGTATTAATAACATAAGTAAAATGAAAAACGTTTTTCCATAAGGGAAAACTATCACCTATATCGGCGAAATTTTGCACAACTATATATTTGGTCACTTGATCGAGAATTAGTCCGATTAATGCAACTGTCCAAAAAATACGTTTTTTTTTCATCGTTAATCCCCAATTACCAGTCCCTAATATTATTATCGATAGGATTGATTTCTATATAGACAGCCAGACTAAGCTATAATTGTTAAGAAATCTTGCATGATTTATATATAAACTATTTAGGTCTATAGACTGCTCCTATGTCTCTTCCGATTCGCAACGTTGCTATTATTGCCCACGTAGATCATGGTAAAACTACCCTAGTAGATGCCCTTCTTAAACAATCTGGTATTTTCCGTGAAGGAGAAGAGATTCCGGATTGCGTCATGGACTCTAATGACCTCGAAAGAGAAAGAGGCATTACTATTCTGTCGAAAAATACGGCAGTTCGTTATCAAGATATTCTGATTAACATAGTTGATACCCCTGGACACGCTGACTTTGGCGGTGAAGTAGAACGAGTCTTAGGAATGGTGGATGGCTGTATCTTGATTGTAGATGCCAATGAAGGACCAATGCCTCAAACTCGCTTTGTTCTCAAAAAAGCCTTGGAAAAAGGATTGCGTCCTATTGTAGTTGTTAACAAAATAGACCGTCCTAACGCTCATCCTGATACCGCAGTAGATAAAGTCTTCGATTTATTCGTAGAGTTGGGTGCAGATGACGATCAATGTGATTTTAACACTCTGTATGCTTCAGGATTACAAGGATACGCCAAAGAAGAACTAGAAGACGAAGGGGTAGATATGCAGCCTCTTTTTGAAGCTATTATCCATCAAGTCCCACCACCAGCAGGAGACCCTGATAAACCTCTTCAATTACAAGTAACTACCCTAGATTATTCTGACTATCTAGGCAGAATAGTTATCGGCAAAATCCACAACGGCAAAATCCAAGCTGGACAACAAGCAGGTTTAATCCAAGAAGATGGAAAAATTACTAAAGCTAAAATTAGTAAGTTAATGGGTTTTGAAGGATTAGCACGGGTAGAATTAGCAGAAGCAACCGCAGGTAATATCGTGGCTGTAGCTGGTTTTGCTGATGCTAATATTGGCGAAACAATTACCTGTCCAGACGATCCTCAAGCTTTACCTTTAATTAAGGTAGACGAACCTACCCTACAGATGACTTTCTCTGTGAATGATTCTCCTTTTGCAGGACAAGAAGGTAAGTTTGTTACTTCTAGGCAAATCCGAGATAGACTTGATCGAGAGTTAGAAACTAATGTTGCTCTGAGGGTAGAATCAGGAGATTCTCCCGATCGCTTTTTGGTTTCGGGTAGAGGAGAATTACACTTAGGTATTCTCATCGAAACAATGCGTCGAGAAGGTTATGAATTTCAAGTTTCCCAACCCCAAGTAATTTATCGAGAAATTAATGGTCAACCTTGTGAACCTTTTGAGTATTTAGTTTTAGATGTACCTGAAGAAGCTGTTGGTAGCTGCATCGAACGTCTGGGACAACGTAAGGGTGAAATGCAAGATATGCAGGCATCTGGTGGACGCACTCAGTTAGAATTTGTGATTCCTGCACGGGGTTTAATCGGTTTCCGTGGTGACTTTATTCGCCTCTCTCGTGGAGAAGGCATTATGAATCATAGTTTCTTGGAATATCGTCGTTTCTCTGGCGAATTGGAAACTCGCTATAACGGTGTTATCGTCGCTTTTGAAGAAGGTACAGCTACTTTTTATGCTCTCAAAAATGCAGAAGATCGAGGAGTATTCTTCATTGAACCTGGTACAAAAGTTTACAAAGGTATGATTGTTGGCGAACACAATCGTTCTCAAGATTTAGACTTAAATGTCTGTAAAACCAAACAATTAACCAACCATCGTTCTGCCACAGGAGATGAGCTTGTACAACTACAAACTCCTATGGAAATGAGTCTAGAACGAGCATTAGAGTATATTGGCTCTGATGAATTAGTGGAAGTTACCCCAGAGTCAATTCGACTAAGGAAAGTAAAAAGCAAAAAATTAGCAAAAAGATAAAGTAACGTCAGTTCGGGTTAAGAAAGTTAATTTGTTTTATTGAATGGACAATGGACAATGGACAACGAAATAATTAGTGTTTCAGCTTATCCCGAACTCAAGTTCAAGTGTGAAAATCTAGAAAAGCCCTACTTTCTTCTTCTGTACGTAAGTTCCATGGAACGTCCGTACTTCTAGATTCCCTATTGGATTTAGCATTATATTGAATCCGATTGAATAGTCAGAATAAAAACTGCCTTGTCCTCCTTGTCCCCCTTGTCTCTCCCCAACCAGGAATTATCGCTATTTAACAGGATCTGATATTATTTCCCACTTTGACGATACTGCATAGGAGTTACTTTGACTAAATTACGAAAATGTTTAGCTAAATGACTCTGATTACCAAATCCACATTCTAAAGCAATATCGCAGATAGACATATCTGAGAATCTTAATAATTTTTTAGCTCGTTCTATTCTCCGTTGTAGGACGTAATTATAAGGAGTCAGATTTGTAGTACTTTTAAATAAACGACTAAAATAGTATTTTCCTACACCCGCAACAGTAGCTAAATCAGATAATGTTATTTTTCGATCGAGATTGGCTTCAATGTATTCTAAAACAAGATTAAGTTTTTTTTGAGATAGTCCTTGATGACAACGTATACTTTTAAAATTGTAGTTAAGATAATTTTTCAGTAAATAAACTGCTAAAAGATTGGCTAAATTTTCAATATATAATCTTTCATTAGCCATACCTAAACTACATAAATGACGAAAAAGAACTCCTACTTCTTGAATCAAAGGATCGTTAATTAAAGAAAAGCAATCGTCAATTTCTAAGTGTTTTTCCTCTATTGAATCATCGATCGCATTGGCTAAAAAACGAGGATGAAGATAAAAAATAGTTAGTTCTGCTTTTTGTTTCCAATCAAGAGCATGAGGCTGATTTGCTGAAACTAAAAAAGATTGACCTACTTTGATTTTCCGAGTACATGGTTTACCAATAGAAGATTGGTATTTCATCCAAGCTGAGGCATTTACTTGCGGTAGGGTAATCTGTATTTCTTCATGATTATGTTCCTGCCAATAATGTGGTTCTTCTAAGAAATTATAAAAACTAAAATCATCAAATTGATAAACTGTGCTACTCAAATTTTGAATATTACACACCTTTAATGCTCTAAATTAGGAATGAATTCATGTTAGATAAAAGCACAGATATATTCACCTCTGAAAAGACAAGACTTTAAGCACCAACAAAGATTAGGAAAAAACCCACTCTGAAGTCTTGGTTGAATACTTAACTTTCGGATAGGGAAATGAAAAAGATGAAAATTAGTAATACATTATAGCATTAAATATTTAAATAAAAAATGGCAATTACTGCCTATTCTAATCGAGTCAAACCCCGCCTAAGAGCGGTAATTACAGCTTGAGTACGATCGCTAGCATCTAATTTACTCAAAATATTTTTGACATGAAATTTAACTGTACCCTCAGTAATTTTCAGAATTGAGCCAATTTCTTGGTTATTTCTACCTTTGGTTAATAATTTCAATACTTCCATTTCTCTGTTAGTGAGGTCACTATTGGTAATTCGTTCAGCTAATTTTATTGCTATCTGTTGAGGAACATATTTTTTGCCTTGGTAAACAGTGCGAATAGCATTAGTTAGTTCCTCAGAAGTGGTATCTTTAAGCAAGTAACCCTTTGCTCCTGCTTGCAGTCCTTGATAGATATCTTCATCAGTATCATAAGTAGTTAGAATGATGATTTTAGCTTCAGAGAATTCTGAGATGATTTGCTCGATCGCTTCTACTCCTTCCATTGTTGGCATTCTTAAATCCATCAGCACTACATCAGGTTTATATTTTCGATATAGTTGCACTGCTTGTTCCCCATTAACCGCTTCAGCAACAACAGTAATATCTGGTTGTTGATTGACAATAGTACAGATACCGTCACGAACAATTTCATGGTCTTCAGCTACAAGAATGCGAATAGGTTGATCCATTACTCAAAAGACTTCAAAGTAGGCACAGTTTATCTTTAGATTGTAGAAGATGAGTCATGAGTAATGAGTAGGGAGTAATGAGTAGGGAGTAGCGCGAAATTCCGTTGCGGTGAAGCAGTTCGTTGGCGGGGGAACCCCGCTTAAAGAAACTGCTGAACCCTTTAGGGGGGTTTCCCCCGTTGAGGAAATTTCGTAAGAAGGGAGTAGTGAGTAATCAGTAATTAACAACTAACGACTTTTTGATTTGAACATATTTCTATACTCAGGATTAGATAGCTTTAGAATAGCTAGACATATAAGCAACCAAAGATAACCAACAGCATAACCAGCTAAAATATCTGTTGCCCAATGAGCTTTTACATATATGCTACTAAAGCCAATTATTATAATTAATATTGTTGCTAAACCATAAATATATCTAGCATACTGAGGGTATCTCGCTGCTATTATAAAAGACAAATAAAAGTATAAAAACACACTTCCAGCAGCATGACCACTAGGAAAGCTTTTACTACCAAATACTTCAACCAAACGAGGACTAGGTGGACGACGGCGATCAAAAAATGGTTTGAGAATTTCATCAATAATTATTAAAATGCCCAAAGCCCCAAAAGCCAAAACTATTGCTTCTTGCCAATAACGTTTCCAAATTAAAATACCTAAGGCACTAGCAACTATAATTGCTGTAATGTAAACTCCACTGCTATAGTAAATCCCCACAAACAAAGTTTTAAAAAAAGGAGTGATTTTTTCTTCTAGTAAGTAGAAAATTTTATAGTCTATCTGGGGATAGTTTTGGTTAAGTATTTGACGACAAAGTTCAATAAAAGGAAATAGTAAAAACAGAGTTAAAAATAATCCTATTTTATTGGTATTTTTTTCGATCATCATATCTGCTTGCTCGAACTAAAATGAAATATTTAAATATTTGCGACAGATAAACCGTAGGGTCAAATAGCCTTTACGGTTCACCAGTTTGCTTGTGGTAGTATACTGTCCACCTCAAGTGATTAATTGTTTAACTTTATACAAATGATGTGTTGAACTCGTTTGTATACTGCATCTAAAGTGAGGAGAAAACAGTAAATTGAAAACCTTAATGGTTCTTGCTATTTAAGGTTCAGTCCAATTTTGATTCTTGTTAATGATGGCTGACTGCTAAGTAGTCGTGTCCTCATTAATTGGATAGTTGAGATCGGGATTAGGTGTTAGGTGTTAGGCATTCGTGACAAGTTAAGGTGGTGTGTTGTTTGTCAAATGGTTTTAGCTATTAGCTTCTTACGTGATTGCACTTGCTGAGGAAGCCTCAGCGTGCCTCACGCGCTTTTAGCTTTTAGCTCTTAGCTTTTAAAGCATGTTTAGGCTAACTCTTTTTTTTCAAGCGATCGGGCGTAGCCTGGCACTGCGTGGGCTGCGAAGCAGATCTCTTCGAGATCGCCATCTGGATTTAACTCTAATCCATATTTGGTGCTTATGCTTAATCAATAACACTACATCTAGTAGTTGACTATTTTGACTTTTGTTTAACTTG